>CAYOOS010000421.1:0-4204 GCA_964405585.1 uncultured Acidobacteriaceae bacterium
CACGGAATCTCCCTGGGGCAGATTCCGTCTTTAGGATTGACGCGATTCTCGAATCATCTTTCTGCGATTCCCGCTGTTTGTCAGTGATTTAGAACGGAAGAGACAACAATTTGAGGGCTAACGATTGGCAATGGGACCGGCTTCGGTACCCCCCTGCGACCCCTTCGCGCATCCGATTGTGTTTTGGGGTAAACTGCACGTTTCCCGCCGATTGATTTTTCGTTCGGAAAGCCGGCGGGCGAGGACACACCCTGGCTGCCTCCACCGAAAACATTGTGTTGTTCGCGACCGATCAGGGTGCGCGAGAATCACTGCATTCCCTCCTGACCTCTGCCGGCTACACGGTTCAAGTGGTGGAGGCGCAAGATGGACTTCTGAGTTCGCTCCAGGAAACATCCCCCAGCCTGCTTCTGCTCTCTCTGGACCCCGCCAATCCGGAGTCGAGCAACGTCCTTGCCGCGATACGGCTCCACAGCCCTTCCTCACAACTCCGCGTCCTGATCCTGATAGCAGGCGGAAAAGAAGCCCTGGCACGCGACTTGGACTTGGGAGCCGACGATGCGATCTCGGTTCCCTTCAATGATACGGAACTGCTGGCGCGGGTGCGGGGACAGTTGCGCCAGAAGCGCGCTACGGACGAACTGGCGGCGAAAATGCGCATTGCCGAAGAGAGCCGCGAAGTGGCGCAGACCGCGTTCCAGGCGCTTGCCGTCACCGAAAAAATGACGGCCGACGCATTTTCGCTCGAACGCATTCTGAAAATCGGCGTCATTTCGCTCTTCAGCCTGGCGCTGGTGATTGTGGCTATCTTTTTTCTGTTTTCTCGCCGCGCAGAGAAAGAAACGCGCCGCGCCTACACCGTAGTCGCGCAACTGGAACGCAATGCGAAGACGGAAGCGGAACTCCTCGCGTCTGCAAAACGGCTGCGTGAAGATCCTTCCAACGCCGACGTGTTGCAGCAGAAAGAAGACCTCGAAAAGCAGACGGAAAATCTGCGCAAGAAAATGACGCAGCCCGATGGCGGCGACGTCGGCGAATTGCGCCGCCAATTGGATGAAGCCACGGGGCGTCTGAGCAAGATCGAAGGGCAATCGCAGGCCGCGGAGATGGTGATTCGTTCGTACGCTCCCAGCGTGTGCCTGCTGCACGTCTTCGTGGCATTCAATGAAAAGGATTCGGGGCGGCGCTTGCGCTACGGCGGCATTAACAGCGATGGCACTCCTTTGAAGGATAGCGACGGCAATCCTGTGTACACAACCGAAGGGCGCGGGCCCGAAGTGCGCGCCGACTTTTTTGGCACTGGGTTCATCGTGGGCGAGGGCAAAATCCTCACCAACCATCACGTCGTGCAGCCGTGGTGGCAGAACGACGAACTGGCCGGCGCCTACCAGCAGGGACTGGAGCCGGTCATCGCGGAGATGATGGCGTATTTCCCCTCGGCGGCCAACGGCATTCCCGTGAGCATCTCCCAGATTTCTCAGGAAGCCGATCTTGCCCTGGTTCACGGAGACCTTTCCGAACTTGGCCGCCCCATCCTCAAGTTAAATCCAGGCAAGGACGCTACTGTCAGTGGGGAAGCGCTGATCAGCGTGGGCTACGCGACGGGATTGGACGCGATATTGGCGCGGGCCGGGGACGCAACGGTGGAGCAGATCGTCAAGACCAGCGGTGGCGATCCGAAACTCGTGCTAACGGAGTTGGCCAGGAGAAAGCTGATTCGACCACTGGTCACGCAAGGCCATGTAGGAGACGTCCTGCCGGACAAGATTGTGTACGACGCGCAAACCACGTCAGGCGGTTCCGGCGGCCCGCTGCTTGTCCGCAACGGCGAAGTGATTGGCGTGACCTTTGCCGTAGTGCGTGGTTTTGGCGGCTCCAACTTTGGCGTGCCCATACGCTTCGCCCAGCCCTTGCTCAAACACTAGAATGCGTTTTTTCGTTTTGCTGCATGGAAAAATGTTGAGCAAGCTGTTGGTCTCCCCGTGAAACAATGTAGAATTTCGTAATCGCTCCGAGAGTGATCAAACGCTCCTTATGAAAAAGCATCGCACCATCCGCAAAGTGCTGGCTGCCAATCGCAGCGAAATCGCCATACGTATCTTTCGCGCTGCCAATGAGCTTGGCCTGCGCACCGTGGCCATCTACTCACAGGAAGATCGCCTTTCGTTGCATCGATTCAAAGCCGATGAAGCCTACCAGGTGGGCGCGGGAAAAGGGCCCGTCGAAGCGTATCTGGATATTCCCGGAATTATCGCGGTGGCCAAAGAGCACGAGGTGGACGCCATCCACCCGGGTTATGGCTTCCTCTCGGAGAACCCGGCGCTGGCGCGTGCCTGTGCCGAGGCTGGGCTGACCTTCGTGGGCCCCACGCCGGAACTGCTCGAACTTCTTGGCGACAAAACCGCTGCGCGCCGTTTGGCCGCCTCTGCCGGAGTTCACGTTTTGCCGGGGACGGAGAAGCCCGTCACTTCGCCAGCGGAAGCGCACAAAATCGCCAGCGATATCGGCTTTCCCGTAATCGTGAAAGCCGCGATGGGCGGCGGCGGCCGCGGCATGCGCGTGGTCTACGACGCGGATCAACTGGATGCGCGCCTGGAGGAAGCGCAGGGCGAAGCCAAGTCCGCGTTCGGCGATGCCTCCGTTTTCCTGGAGAAATTTCTGCCGCGGGCCCGCCACATTGAAGTCCAGATTCTTGCCGATGAACACGGCAACCTGCTGCATCTTTATGAGCGCGACTGCTCCGTGCAGCGGCGCCATCAGAAAGTCGTGGAAGTGGCCCCGGCCTGCAACTTGCCGGAAAAGATCCGCGGAGAACTCTGTGCCGCCGCCGTGCGGATTGCACGCAAAGCCAACTATCGGAATGCAGGCACGGTGGAGTTTCTGTACGACGTCGATTCGGACAATTGGTATTTTATCGAGGTGAATCCGCGAATTCAGGTGGAGCACACGGTGACGGAAGTGGTCACGGGTGTGGACCTGGTGCGTTCGCAGATTCTTGTCGCGCAAGGGCACAAATTGCACGAACCCCCGCTTTTTCTCCCCGCGCAGGAAAAAATTCCACTTTATGGTTCGGCGCTGCAGTGCCGCGTCACCACGGAAGATCCGGAAAAACATTTCGCACCGGACTACGGCAGAATTTCCACGTACCGCTCGCCCGCCGGATTCGGCATCCGCCTGGATGGCGGCACGGCCTATTCCGGTGCAATCCTGGCCGCTTACTACGATTCCTTGCTCGTTAAGGTGACTGCGTGGGGGATAAATCTCCCGGAAGCCTGCCAGCGCATGGATCGCGCGTTACGCGAATTCCGCATTCGCGGCGTGAAGACGAACATTCCGTTTCTGGAAAACGTCGTCAATCACCCGCGTTTCCGCGCCGGTGAGGTGACCACTTCCTTCCTGGACGATTCACCGGAACTTTTCCGATTCACTGGCCGCGCCGATCGCGCCACCAAACTGCTCTCCTACATAGGCGATGTGATCCTGAACGGCAATCCGGAAGTGAAAGGGAAGCCGGTGCCGGAGTTTATCGAGAAGGCGCCTGTCCCCGCCGCCCCCGGTATTGTACCCACGCCCGGAACGCGGCAGCTCCTGCAGAAGCTGGGACCGAAGAAATTTGCGGCCTGGGCGCGCAAAGAGAAGCGGCTCCTGCTGACGGACACGACTTTTCGCGATGCGCACCAGTCGTTGATGGCCACGCGCGTCCGCAGTTACGACATGCTGGCCACCGCGCGCGCCGTGGCCCAACGCCTGCCAAATCTATTCAGCCTGGAAATGTGGGGCGGCGCCACGTTTGATACTTCGCTGCGATTTCTGCATGAGGATCCCTGGCAGCGCCTTCGCGATTTGCGCGCGCACATTCCGAATATCTGTTTCCAGATGCTGCTGCGGGGTGCGAATGCGGTTGGCTATACTTCCTATCCGGACAACGTCATCATCGAGTTTGTGCGCGAAGCTCATCGCCAGGGCATCGATATTTTCCGCATCTTCGATTCGCTCAATTCCATTGACAACATGCGCGTCTCCATTGAAGCCGTTCTGGAAACCGACGCGGTTTGCGAACCGGCCATCTGCTACACGGGCGACATCCTCGACGATCGGCGCCCAAAATATTCGTTGAAGTATTACGTCACCATGGCCAAACAGCTCGAAAAGCTGGGCGCGCACTTCCTGGCCATCAAGGACATGGCGGGCTTGTGCAAGCCAT
>CAYOOS010000422.1:0-4189 GCA_964405585.1 uncultured Acidobacteriaceae bacterium
GGACATGGTGGCGCGGTCCTGGATGTCGCGCTCGAGGCTGGTCATCAGCGTTGCCGGAATCAGGTCGCCGAAAACCTCCTTCAGCTCCTTCAGGTTCTTGACGGTGTGGCGCCGCTGCCAAAGCGCCGTTTCCCATTCTTCGCGAGTGACGTTGCGGTAGCCCGGCAAGCGCTGCCAGTCGGGCTCTGCGAATTCGCGCTTCAATGGGTAAGTGAAGGGCTGCTCGCTGGCATGCACTTTGCCGGCGGGTTTCCAGGTAGGGCGGGCGGCTTTGGTTTCGGACGCCACTTTATTCGTGCCAGCCGCAATGATCTTCGTGTCACTCATAGGCAGTATCCTGAGTTTGGGGGACGCTTCGTGCACAACGGTGTGTGTACAACTAAGGATAGCGTAGTCTCGTAAGTTTCCGCCACCCCCGGGGAGCGTGAGCCGTGATTCGTGACTTGTGGTTCGTGACCCGTGGTTCGTGCATCGTGACTCGTGATGGGAAAGAGCTGGGCGAGATTCCGAAATGGAAAAGTTGGACATGCAAGAGGATGTCCTTCGACACTCCCCTCGGTGAATGGGAAAACCGGACGGGGGGTACCCCCCCAGTTTTTTCTGTACGAATTGGGGAAGCGACAGAAAAGAAAGGGGATGGGAGGAAGGGTGTACGGAAAATACGGGAAAAAGTCAGTGGCTCGTGGCGGGTGGCTAGTGCCTCGCAAGGGAGGAGTGGATGAGGATGTGGGGAGGAGCGAAATGGCACAAGAGTGGCGTCCCCTCAGCATAGCGGATGGAGCTTAGCACGTTGTTTACTGTTTTTCAACTATTATTCAGTAGGTACTAGATTCGAAACTGGTACTCGCTCGGAAGGCGAACCCCAAGAGCCCACACGTAAAACCGACGTATGGGGCACCCGGCACTGTGCCCGGGTTCCCCTGGGCCCCCGGATTCCTTATTTCTTTTCGGCGTTCTGGAAACCCGTGCCGCGTACGACCACCCATACGGTTCCCCGGCCGTCACATTGCTTGCATAGCTTCCCCGTAATGTTTTTCCCGCTGCCATTACAGCTTTCGCAGCCGACCACCAGTTTGATCCGCAATTGTTCCGGGCTTGGCAGATCGTCTAATCGCAAAATCAATTCTGCCTGGTGATGGTTCAGCAGCCACCGGCAAAGCTCGCTCTCGGTTTTTGTCCGTTCGTTGGGGCTGAGTTTTGGAGAGCGCTCCAGCCACCGTTGCTGGATGCACTGGAAGCAAACCAACTCGCTACCGCAGTGCAACAGGGCGCCGGGATTGGACCGCTGATAATAGATGCCACAGCGGCTGCAAGGCTTAACCCCAAGAGCTGCGAGGCCCGTCTTTTGGAGCTCCAGCTCGCGCTCGATCCTGGCCAGCCGTTCCTCCAAGCTCTCCGTGGAATCGTTGGACATACCGCAACTCCTTCCAGTAGTCGGAGTGTATCACCCGGACAAGTGAGGTGAGGGCACGTCGTTTGTGTCCGCTGTATTCTGGGGGGACGGGCCGCTGTTGGATTTGCCGCATGTAGCGCAGGGCGAGTCCGCACTTGCCCGCCCTTTTTGTGGCGGGAGTCCTGCGGCCTTTCTCCTGGGTCCCTTGGGGTGCGGGAGATTACTCCCGCTTTTGCGATGCCAGCCATTCCTCCCAAACGATTCATTAGGCGGCACAGTGTAATCGGTAAAAGCAGCCGCGAGCCGCCGCACTCCACAATGTCGGCGCGCCGACCGCAGCTCCTTTTTTCGCATGCGTTGTAGGAGAAGGAGTTGGGAAAAACGAGGTTTGCATGTGTGGGAACGGCAGGGGTTGTAGGTGGTCTGGAATGAGGCAGATATGCATGTGTTGATGGTGAAGGGGTTGCGAGAAGGGATGGCGTAAGTGTTGAAAGTGGGAGGGTTGCGTCGAGCATCCCGCACGCGGAGGAGGGAGAGGAAGAAAAGAGGACCCCAAGAGCACACACGCGGAATCGACGGGTGGAGCGCCCTACTTCATCCTATCGCTTGAGCTTGGGTCACCCAACATCTCGCCAGCACCAATCCTCTGGAATAATGATTGCGCAGACTAGAAATGAACTGGAAATGAGACGGAAATAAAGGTTGCCATTTATATGATAATAGACTATATTTCAATTAGATACATATGGCAACGAACACCGCAACCCACGCCATCCCGTATCTGCTACCCGACAATTGGATCAAGTATGATTTTGTGGCCATAGCACCTTCCCTCGTAGAGGCGAAGGCTGCGGTGCTTTCTCTTATTAAGACTCCGTATCAGCGCAGTTGGGTACAAGCACTTCAAGAGGTGCAATTGAAGCGGGAGATTGCGGGTACCTCTCGCATCGAGGGAGCGGATTTCACGGACCGTGAACTTGACGTTGCGCTCGACCCCAACGTTACGACCGGAGATCTCCTCACCCGCTCCCAACGACAGGCTCGAGCAGCGGCGGAGACGTATCGATGGATCTCCAAACTTCCGCTGGATATGGAAATTGACGCGAGACTCATTTTTGAAGTTCACAGGCGAATCATCACCGGATGCGATGATGACCATTGTGAACCCGGCGCGCTACGTCAGGGCGACAACAATGTGACATTCGGCCTCCCTCGGCACCGGGGATGCGATGCGGGAGAACCTTGTCGCGAAGCCTTCGCCCAATTGCTTCACTCCGTCAGAACGGATTACCGGGGCCATGACCCATTAGTGCAAGCACTAGCGTTGCATTACCACTTTGCAGCCATGCACCCGTTCATGGACGGCAATGGGCGTACCGCTCGTGCCGTGGAGGCGCTGATGCTTCAGCGAGCCCAGCTAACCGACAACGCTTTTATTGCAATGTCCAACTATTACTACGATGAAAAAGACTCCTACTTGGCTTCCCTGGCTGATGTGCGGAAAAAAAATCATGATCTTACTCCTCTCCTTGTGTTCGGATTAAAGGGAATTACTTTGCAATGTCAGAGACTCTACACAGAAATTCGTAGACACATGGAGCGCGCTCTTTTCCGGAACATGATGTACGATCTGTTCAATCGCCTGCAATCCACGCGGAAACGCGTTATCAAGGACAGGCAAATTGAGCTTTTGAAGGTTCTGCTCGAAGTCGACAAGATGGATTGGTACCAGTTCTACCAGAAGGTGACGGTCGTCTATAAAAACACTGCAAGCATGAGCAAAACGCTCGGCCGAGACCTACATAGCCTCCATCAGTTAGGTGCTATCGAAGTTCAGAAAGTCGGGGAGGGTAAGTGGGAAATCGCAATCAGGCCACAGTGGCCACAGGAAATTACTGAGTCGGATTTCTTCGACAAGATCAAGAAAATGCCCAAGGGGAAATCTTACCCATTTCTTCCCTAAGAATCGCAAAGTGTTCTTTCCAGAATGACGGCGGGTGGCACGGGCATAACGCGACAAGGAAACTCCCGCTGATAAAGGGTAGCACCAACTTGGGCGGGTGGCCCGATGACGTGTCGGCCACCCTGCCCGGTAGTCAAATACCTAATAGTTGATTTGTTGGAGAAACCGATGACTGTATGCATTGCTGCTCTTTCGGATGGGGACAAGTCCTATACGGCAGTTTCGGACCAGATGATCACTCTAGAGGGTTCTGGGATTGTTATTTCATCCGACTCAATAGACTTCAAGCAAGGCGGAATTCATCAGAAGTGGATTGCATTCTATTCCGGTTCATCCTCTTTGGCGGTTCGTATATTGAATGAAGCCAGGGAGACGTTCAGACGAGAGCCGGAAAAACAAATTTCTCTCAGGGAGATTTCTGAGGGTTTTAAGGACATCTATAAGCGCTATCTTACCGAGCATGTTTCTGATCGAATCTTATCGCCGCTGGGTTGGGAAAGGGATGAATTCTATAGAGTTGGTTTAACCAGCCTGGGAGAATCCGGGTTTCTCCAGGTGCGCGCTGATTTTGAATATGCGATGAAAAATGACCCGCTATTGGATTTCCTTGTGGTTGGTCAAGCCTCAGACGGCAAAATGCATTTATTTTCGATATCGAATCCCGGTGTTCTCCATTATCACGACCGCCACTCTTTTTGGGCTATCGGAATTGGACAAAGCCTAGCATTGGCTTCATTGATGTTTCATGGCCACAGGAATTTGTTCGATACGGCGAGTAGTATCTACCATGTCCTGGAAGCTAAATTTATGGCAGAACGCGCACCAGGTGTTGG
>CAYOOS010000423.1:0-4183 GCA_964405585.1 uncultured Acidobacteriaceae bacterium
AAAAGCAAGGCACAGGCCCCTTCGAGAACCGTGAGCATTTCATTGCCATCTGCGCGCAGTTGATGCGGCAGATTCTGGTGGAGCACGCTCGCGGCCGAAGAGCCGCAAAGCGGGATGGAGGTTACCGGCTCACTCTCGATGAAGGCCTGGCAGGTAAGACGCCGACTGTGGATGTGATCGCTCTGGACGACGCGCTGAACGAACTGGCGAAGCTCGATCGGCAACAGAGCCGCATCGTTGAGATGAGATTCTTTGGCGGCCTTTCCATCGATGAAACCGCGTGTGCCCTGAATCTTTCACCGACTACAGTGAAGCGGCATTGGGCCACGGCGCGGGTTTGGCTACATCACCAGATGAGCAACGCAGCCGACCTATGACACCCGAGCGATGGGATCAGATCCGCGAAGTGCTCGAGAAGGCGCTGGAACTGTCCCCTGAGCAGCGCTCCGCCTATCTCGACGGGGCTTGCTCCTCGGACCCGGCCTTGCGCAAAGAAGTTGAAGATTTGCTTGCGCACAGCGCTAACCTGCCTTCTGGTTTTTTGCAATCCTCTGCGATGGCCGAAATGATCGGCGCGGAAATGGAGAGCATTGTCTCTGTCTCTGCCCTTGAAGCAGGGCAAGAATTTGCGCGGCGCTTCAGACTGATTCGCAAACTGGGCGAAGGCGGAATGGGGCAGGTCTGGCTGGCAGAACAAACATCGCCCGTGCAGCGGCAAGTGGCCCTGAAAATGATCAAGGCCGGCATGTACGACGAGGCTGTTGTGCAGCGCTTCCAGTCGGAGCGGCAATCGCTGGCGATCATGGAACATCCAGCCATCGCCAAGGTGTTTGACGCGGGGACGACCCCTCAGGGTCAGCCGTATTTCGTGATGGAGTACGTGCCCGGTTTGCCGATTACGGAGTATTGCGATCAAAAGAGGCTTACCATCCGCGATCGACTCGAACTATTCATTGAGGCCTGCGAAGGCGTGCAACACGCGCACCAGAAAGCCATCATCCATCGCGATCTGAAGCCGGCAAACATCCTCGTGGTTGAAGTGGATGGCAAACCCGTGCCGCGACTCATCGATTTCGGGCTGGCCAAAGCGACCACGCATACGATCGCTGGAGACGCCCTCAAGACACAATTGGGAAACCTGGTGGGAACGCCGGGATACATGAGCCCGGAACAGGCTGACGCGAATGTTCAGGACATCGACACGCGCACCGATGTGTACTCGCTCGGAGTTGTGCTCTATGTGCTGCTTGCCGGGCGAGAGCCGTTTGAAAGCAAGCAGAGTCAGAAGCAGCAGCTCGACGAGCTGCTGCGCAAACTGCGCGAGGATGAACCGCCGAGGCCGAGCGCAAAGGTCAGTGGTGATCATCATTCTTCGGACGCTATAGCGGAAGCGCGCAGCACAGAGCCCAGACAACTGACTCGCTTGCTGCGCGGAGACCTTGATTGGATCACCATGAAGGCTCTCGAAAAGGATCGCGCTCGCCGCTATGGCACGCCATCTGAACTCGCCGCCGACATTCGCCGCTATCTGAAACACGAGCCGGTCCTGGCGCGTCCGGCCAGTGCTGCTTACCGGAGCGGCAAATTCGTGAAGCGCCACAAACTCGCGCTTGCGGTGGCGTCGGTATTCGCAGTGTTGGCGCTTGCCGGCGCAGTCGCCATCGTGAGAGAAGCGCAGATCGCTCGCATGCAGGAGGCTCGCGCGGAACGCCGTTTCGAGTCGTTGCGCAGGCTTACCAACTCTCTGCTCTTCGAGTTTCATGACTCCATCGCGACTTTGCCGGGGTCGACAGCTGCGCGCGAGTTAGTGGTACGGCGCGCTCTTGAATATCTTGAGCAAATCGATGCGGACGCCCATGATGACCCGGCAACCCTACGCGATCTTGCTGCCGGTTATGAGCGTCTTGGGCAAATTCAAGCGGACGAAGGCAACCCTCACCTGGGTGGCGCGGGCTCGTTTGAACAAGCGAAAGAACTCTACGGCAAGGCGCTTGGAATCCGCCAAAAACTGGCAAGCCTGGATCCAACCAATGCGACGCTGCAGCTTGAACTGACTGACACCCTGTTCAACGTTGCACGAATTCATGAACAGCTTGGGGATATGAGGGGGGCATTGCAATTTCTGCAACAACGCCTCGCAATCCAGGAGGATCTCGAAAGAAAACAGGCCTCCGACACCCTCACCTTTGAAACTGCTCGAACATTAAACAACATGGGGGCGCTCCATGTGTGGCTGGGTGACCGAGATTCCGCGCTCGCATATGAAAGCCGCGCTCTCGATATAGGCAACGGGTTACTCAAGTCGAATCCGAACAGCGTGCAGGCGCGAGTCACGATTTGGCGATCGCTTACCTGGAGGGGATGGGCGCTTAAGTTGCAAAGAAAGTTCAGGGATGCTGCCGCGAGTTGGCGAACGGCCCTGGCTATTTCCGAGAAACTTACGTCCGAAGATCCGAACAACACCACCTATCAAAGATATCTGATATCCGACCACGGCAATCTGTGCGAGTCGTTGGCTTATGCCGGCGACTTTTCTGAAGTGCGAAGCCATTGCGAGAAGGCAATTGCGATCAATCAGATTATGGTGAACTCAGATAGAAACAATGCGCAAGCTCTGGCCGATCTCGGTAACTCGAACATGACCATGGGATTAGCGCTTTATCTCATGCACTCTCCGCAACAAGCCTTGATTTATGAACAGAGAGCGACATCGATCTATCAGGACTTAGCTCGCCTCGATCCTGATTCGTTGTCGAATGCCTTGGACCGATCCGAGTCGCTGCTCTATTTGGGGAGAGTCGAAGCCGTTCTGCATCGTCCGGAGCTTGCCCGGAAGAGCGCGGTGGAAGCCGAGAAGCTTCTCGTAGAACTAGTGAAACGAAATCCACAGAATCGCTACTACTTAGAAATGCTGCAAGAGGCTCAGGGGGTTATCAAGGTTCTCCCGTACGATACGGCTCCCCTCGCCGTCCACTAGTCGTGATTGCAGCTCATGGGCAAGGTTCTCGGCGAAAGAATTACGCAGGCTCCGGGGCTCGAAATCTGCCAACGGGAGAATATCCTTCGGCTCATCGTTTTCAGCTATAGTCAAACAGGGAATGAATAAGCGCATTCCAGTAAGCTAATCGATTCGAAGCCGGATGAGACGGTACGTTTCTACTTCGGCGCTTCCATAGGCCACTCTGTTGGCGCTCTTGATCTGATTGCGGCGGATGCACGGCGGGAATTCGGGCAGTCACTCAATAGCACGGCCAATTGGAGCAAGCCCTTCAACCCGGAACCGATATCAGCTGTTGATAATGGGCCGATGAACTCGCCGAGCTAGAGCGTAAGCATCTTCCGGTTCCGGGTGTATTGTCGCCGATCCGGACAGAATCCCTCACAAATCGAGTTCTGTCCGAATAGCCGGTAATTCTCCCAGGAGCGAAAATCCGCTTGGGTATATAGTGTCTGAGATTTCTCAACGGTTAGCCGCCGTAGGCTAGAATCTAGTTCACGTAACACATCCTCTGAACATCTATTACCTGCTCTTTGCGAGTTGGCTTGCAGTTTTGGACCGGTCTCTCCGGTCAGCCGGCTCTTACGGCGCTTTACATGGGCCGAAGTCTTTGCCGACCTGCGTCACCATGAATTCTTCGTTTCCCGCGCTGTCCTTTTGCTTCTTGTATTTCTTGCCTTTCACCTTGACGATGTCTCCCACCTTGATGCTGGCCGTGATACCGGTGAGTGCGTAAGTCTTCTGGTCGCCATCGTTCTGCACCAGCATTCCGCCGAGACCGGCGGCGACGCAGCCTTTGAGGGTGGGATGTGAATTGTGTACGAGCACGACTGTGACGACCGTGATTGCCGCCGCGCTGCCAACAACAATGCCAATCGCCTGACCTTCGGTGATGCTCGTGCCTGGAATGTTGTTCCCGAAAGCTTGCGCGTTGGCTCTGCTCAGGAGGAGCGAACTCAACGCGACAAGCGCCACGATTCCCCACCGATTTTGCATGCAAAACCTCCGACCCGAAATTTCCATTTTGCTTTCCCGAATGTGCGCAAGTATACCCTCATTTGCTTTCGCTGACGAAGATTTCCATCCGTTATAAGGACCAAAGACTCAAGCGCGCCAGGGTAACGCCTGGTTTGTTTGAATGTAAGTCCGAGAGGAGCACGAGGTGTTACAAAAAGCTGAACTCAG
>CAYOOS010000424.1:0-4159 GCA_964405585.1 uncultured Acidobacteriaceae bacterium
CCGTCGGCGCCCTGATAAACAAATAATGTAACGGGGTCTGCCTTTTTTTCTGTCGTGTACTGAATCTCCGGGCCGAACGGAACAATCGAACCCGCCCGCACATAAAGCGGTATCGAATCGTAAGCGGCGGGCACATCCATGCTGTCGCCTCCCTCGTGCAGTGCGCCGGTCCAGAAGTCATACCACCCCGCTCCGCTGGGCAAATAGACGGCACGGCTACGAGCCATATACGTTGTCACCGGGCTGACAAGCAGTGCCGGCCCGAACATGTATTCGTCTCTGATTTCTCGCGCCTTGGCGTCGTTGCGGAAATCCATCACCAGCGCGCGCATCATCGTGCCCCCGTCCCGCGTCACGCCACCTGCAATCGAGTACACGTAGGGCAACAGCCGATAGCGCAGCCGGTCAAACTTCAACTGCGTCTGATACGCGGGACTCGCCTCATCACCAAAGAACCACATCTCGCGGTTAGGCGATTCGCCATGCGAACGGAGAAATGGCGCAAACGTGCCAAACTCAAACCATCGCGTGTAGAGTTCCCGCCACTCTTCCACATCCTCCGCCTTCGGATTCGCCGCCGCGAACCGCGGAGGAACTGAAAATCCCCCGACATCCATCGTCCAGTAAGGTATTCCAGACAGGCACAGTCCAAGTCCCGCGGGAATCTGCGCACGAAGCGCTGTCCAGGTGGATGAAGTATCCCCCGACCACGTCGCCGCGGCATAACGCTGTTGCCCGGCAAAGATGGAACGCGTCAAATTGAACACACGCTGATTGGGCGCGGCCTCCCGCTGTCCCTTGTATACACCTTCGCTGTTCAGCAGAGGATACGCATTCAACACGCGCCCGCCCGTTCCCAGCGCCGTGGGATTCATAAAATGATGTTGACCTTCCAGCGTAGGAGTCGGCGTCAGATCAGGCTCGGTTGCATCCATCCACCACGCATCCACGTTCTTGCGGAACAACTCGCGCTCCACCTGCGACCAGAACAACTTGCGTGCATCTGGATTGAACGCGTCATAAAACGTATACGGATAGCCGACCCAATCGTGCAGTCCTTCCTTCAAGTTCGGCTCGTACAAAAATCCGCGCGAATGCATAGCTTCAAAGTTTGCGGTGCCCGGATAGAATTTCCCCCACACGGAAATCATCAGATGTGCGTGCTTCTCGTGAATCGAGCGCACCCAGCCGGCAGGGTCCGGGAAGCGCGCCGGGTCGAATTCGTGCGAACCCCAGGCGTTCTCTCTCCAGTAGAACCAGTCCTGCACGATGTTGTCGAACGGGATGTCGCGCGAACGGAACCCGTCAATGACGTCAAGGCTTTCCTGTGCGGTCTTGTACCGCTGGCGGCTCTGCCATAATCCAAACGCCCACACCGGCATCATCGGCGCCGGGCCGGTGATTTCGCGGTATCCCGCCACAACCTGATCGGGCTCCGGGCCATAAACAAAATAATAATCAATGCCGTCGCCGACCTCAGACCACAGCGAAGTCGCCTGCTCCGCCGCAGGCGTTTTCCAGCCCAGATTCAGCGCCACCAATCCGTCCTGGTCTTTCGTCCATTCCAACCGCACGTGATACCGCTTCTTCGCCTCCAGATGTATGCGCGCCAGGTCTTTCCACGGCAACCAGGATTGCCGCCAGTGATTCATCAACAGTTGCTCGCCAATCCATAGCTTGATCCCACTGTTGGAAAAAGCTTGAAAGAGATAGTCACCGGTGGTGGCAGGCTCCAATTCCCCTTCCCACCTCACGCTGACATCGCCCTGTGGCAAATCGGGGTGGATAACATGGTTGGGCTCGTGAACCTGGCCAGTAATGTCGATATCAATCTTTGAGTCCACTCGTTGCGCCACCAGCTTCTCGAAATGCGCCCCAGCAAAGTAAGACCCTGTCAGCCCGCCCGGTTTTCCACTCGCATCAAAAAGTTGCACCGCCGGAATCGCCTCAAATGGGCGAAGATCCCCGAAACGTGTAAACGATGTGTTGTCCCAAAAAATGCCGTAGCCGCGGCTGGAAACCAGAAATGGCACAACGTCGGTCCCGTTGTGTTGCCAAAGGTCCAGATCATAGCCCTTGATATCCAGCAGTCCAAGTTGGTTCTCGCCCAGTCCATACAGCGACTCGCCCGGCGCCGCCTCCCATCGCTGCTGTACGTGGAATGTCTTCTCTCCCTGCACTTCGGCTGGCGCAATCGTTCGGCCCGCATCTTTCTCAGTGAGGATCGGTTTGCCGGCAGCGTCAAAGAAGCTGATCGCGCCAGTCACCAAGTCCACCCGCACCTTAAGTTTTGCGGTGGTGATTGTCGCCTGTTTGGCGTTAGCACTTACCTTCCAATCCGGTATCCCACCCTTCTCGGGCACAACAGCCAGGCTCTTGCGGTCGAAAAACGACCGCTCTTTCGCGAACTCCACATGAACAATGTTGTCGGCCCGCACCCCTATCCTCAGAAAACCGTCCCGGACGGGTATCACGATGCCGTCCGCCTGTTTCTCCGGCACGCTGGTCTGACCCGCCGAAATCTGAGTCATCGCGACAACGCAAAGGAAAACAATCATCAAGATTCGTCGCATAAAATCTCCTGAGAAAAACCCAACACTATAACGCACTGTCCGCACGAAATCTGTGTTCACCGGGCAAAATCTCGCCCGCAGCTGTTCGCAGAACGTCTTCGCAATCCGCCACTTCCCACGAACCCGCCGTTTGGAGCCTGGATGACGGCCATAAGTCCAATGGAAGGAGTGGCGTTCGGGTCAAGAGACCGCCCACAGGTCCCTGTTACCGACACTTTACTCTTGGAACGCTCCTATGCTAATTTAGATGGGTCGAAGAAAAGAGGAAATTTCAAGGGATGATGGTTGGGGGGCACTTGAGCGAAGCGAAAGCGATGTTGATTGAGCAATTCCGCAGCCATGTTAAGGACACGGGATCGCCAGAAGTGCAGATTGCACTCCTCAGCGAGCGCATCAACTATTTGACAACGCATCTCAAGTCGCACGTCAAGGACCACGCATCACGCCGTGGGCTGATTATGATGGTGAACAAGCGGCGGCGCTTGCTGGACTATCTCAACCGGAGAGACCCGGATCGGTATCACCAGATTGTTGAACGCCTTAGCCTCCGCAAGTAACGCTCTACCAAAATCAGGTCTGCGCCTCTTGCGGCATCACGAACGCACATATTCCAATTGGAGTCTGTTCGTCGGCATTGTCTCTGCCGTACGTGGGTGTGCCAGGTCTGCCCCGGCGGGCCGTTAGGCGTTTGTTCTGGTGTAGTTGCTCGCGGATTGTCCCATCCGCGTTAACCTTCCTTTTTTCTTCTAGTTACATGCTCGGCTACAAGCAGGCATCGCCTGCTTCTCTACTCCTCGAATGGAGTCAAAGGAAGAATATCTATGGCTGAAAATAATCACGTTCCCGCACCTCATCAGGTCTCTATCGAAGTTGGCGGACGCCCTCTGACCCTGGAAATGGGCAAGATCGCCAGGCAGGCCAACGGCGCGGTAACCGCTCGCTACGGCGATACCATCGTCCTCGTTTCCGCTTGCATGGCTTCCAAACCAAGTGACCGCGACTTTCTCCCTCTTACCGTCGACTATCGCGAAAACACATATTCCGCTGGCAAAATCCCCGGTGGTTTCTTCAAGCGCGAAGGCCGCCCCACCGAAAAGGAAATCCTGGTCTCCCGGCTGATTGACCGCCCCATGCGCCCGCTCTTCCCCGATTCCTGGCGCACGGAAACTCAGGTTATCGCCCTGGTTCTCTCTGCCGACAGCGATAACGATCCCGATGTGATCGCCGTCACCGCTGCTTCCGCGGCTGCCTATTGCTCCGACCTTCCCTTTAACGACCCCATCGCCTGTGTTCGCGTCGGTCTGCTCGATGGCCAACTCGTCGCTAATCCCACCGTTGCCGAACAGAAGACCAGCAAGCTCAACATCATTGTGGCCGGCACCGAAAACGGTATCGTCATGGTCGAATCGGGCGCCTTTGAGGCTTCGGAAGAAAAGATTGTCGAAGCTCTTGAGTTCGGCCACGAACAGGTCAAGAAAATCGTCCAGGGCATCAAGCAGCTTCATGCCCAGATCAAGCCCACCAAGGTTGTGGTCGAACCCCTGCCATTCGATAAGGCCATCTATGACAGTCTGAAGAAATCCTAC
>CAYOOS010000425.1:0-4154 GCA_964405585.1 uncultured Acidobacteriaceae bacterium
CATGCCGTTGCCAAGATTGACCGTGGCAATCCGAAAGGCGTCGATGGAGGCCTCACGCTGTGAGCGGATGATCAGCGTGGTCGCACCGGCAATGGCAATCGCCAGGACGACACCGATCAGGATCAAACGGTGCCGGGTCGTCAGGCGGATCGCGCCAATGGCCATGGTTCAGCCCGCTCCGCGATCGAGGCGCCGGGTCGAGCCCCGTGGCAGCCCGGGATGCGGCGCGCAGCGGGTACGTCTTCAATTTTCAGGATCTTACGGAATTGCGCCGGCTGGAAAAGGAGGTGGCCACAAAGGAGCGCATGGCTGCTGTTGGCAGGCTATCCGCTGCCATTGCCCACGAAATACGGCAACCGCTGACGGCCATGGCGGGCGCGGTGAAGGAACTGGGGCGGCTGGTGCCGCTGGAGGAAGACGAGAAGCACCTGGTGAACATCGTCAGCCGCGAATCGGAGCGCCTGAATCACATCATCACGGATTTCCTGAACTACTCGCGCGACAAATCGTACGAGTTTAAGGAGGAGGATGTACACGCGCTGCTGGCCGAGACGCTCCTCCTGATGGAGCAGAAGCCGGACGTCCAGACTAAATTTCACATAGTGCGCGCGTTCAACGGGGAAGTGCACAAGGTGCGCGTGGATCCCAACAAAATCAGACAGGTGTTCTGGAACCTGTGCGACAACGCTTTGCGCGCCATGCCCCAGGGTGGAACCCTGACCGTGGGCATGGAGGAGATTCCCGATTGGCTGCGCATTTCTTTCCGGGACACCGGGATTGGTCTGGACCCGTCGCAACGCACGAAGATTTTTGAACCGTTGCAATCCACTTTTGAGGGCGGCACGGGTTTGGGATTGGCGATCGTTTACCAGATCGTGCAAGCGCACAACGGCCGGATTTCCGTAATCAGCGAAAAGGATAAAGGCGCGGAATTTGTGGTTGAGCTACCGCTTATCGAGTGAGGAACAATGCAAGCGACGAAAAGCCCCGTAAAAGAAGCAGGACGCGAGATGGTGCATATTCTCGTAGTAGATGACGAGAAGTCCATCTGCGAGCTGCTGGAGATTACCTTCCGCAAGGAAGGGTATCGGGTGGAGATCGCCAACAGCGTGGAGGCCGCCAGGCGCAAGCTGGAAGGCTCGCTCTTTGACGTCATCATTTCCGACGTGCGCATGCCGGGAGAGACCGGCGTGGAGCTTCTGAGGTATGCGCGAGAGGTAGCGCCAGACGCCTATTTCGTGCTGATCACTGGTGTGCCGACCTTGGAAACGGCGATTGCGGCGGCGAATGAAGGCGCCAACCGGTACGTCATCAAGGACCACGACCTGGTGGAGCAGTTGCGCGTGGCGGTACGCGAAGTTGCCGAGAACTTGAAATGGAAGAACGAGGCGGGCTACCTGCGGCGGGAATTGCGCAGGCTGACGGGGCTGGACAATATCATCGGGCAGAGCGCGAACATGCGCGCCATTTTTGATCTGATCCAGACGGTGGCGCCGCAGACGAGCCGCGTATTGATAACGGGAGAAAGCGGAACCGGCAAGGAGCTTGTGGCGCGAGCGATTCACGAAAACAGCGCGCGTTCGCGTGCCCCCTTCATCACCATCAATTGCGGCGCGTTTCCGGAAACGCTGCTGGAATCGGAACTCTTTGGCTATACAAAGGGAGCGTTTACGGGTGCAAATGAAAATCGCCGCGGTCTGTTCCAGGCGGCGCATGGCGGCACACTCTTCATGGATGAGATTGGCAACATGGACCAGGCCATGCAGGTGAAACTTTACCGCGTGCTGCAGGAAGGAAAGGTCCGCCCGCTGGGAAGCACGGAAGAAGCGGACGTGGACGTGCGCGTGATTGCGGCGACGAACAGGGACCTGGAGAAGGCCATCGCCGCGGGTGAATTTCGTGAAGATTTGTTCTACCGTTTGAGTGTCATTCCGATTCACGTGCCTGCCTTGCGCGACCGGCGCGAGGATATTCCGCTGCTGGCGCGGCATTTCCTGGAAAGTTTCCGCAAGACCATGGAAAAGCCGATTGAGGGCATTTCGCCTCAAGCGATGCAGCGCCTGGAATCCTACGATTGGCCGGGCAACGTGCGCGAACTGGAGAACACCATCGAAAGAGCCGTGGCTTTGGAGAGCGGGCCAGAGATTTCCACCGGGGTGCTGCCGGATCGCATGACCGGAGTGGGAAGCCCGGCGACGGCGGCCGGGGGACAACTGGAGAGCGTGACATTTCCGCCGGAAGGCGTGGATTTCGAGTGGGTGATGGCGGAAACCGAGAAGCGTTATCTGAAAGCCGCGCTGGAAAAGTCGGATGGAGTGCGTACGCGAGCGGCGGAACTGCTGAAGATCAGCTACCGGTCCTTCCGGCACTACGCGAAGAAGCACGAGCTGTAATCTCTGCTCCCGCTTAAATAGCGCCGCCGATGGAGGCTTTGCGGGGGCGAATTAATGAAGAAACGCGCGCGACGGCGAAAACGGCCAGGATCGTCAATATGGGATCGATGGGATGGCGATAGCGCAAGGAACTGTGCGTGATGTAGTAAGGAATGGGAAATAGGACCACACATAAGATCAACGGCAACGATTCTCTCGGACGGTTAAAGAGACTCATCAGCAATCCCACAATCGATAGAACGGAAAGAATAAAAACGCTCCAAACGTACTGCGCCCGAATGCCCGCGGGCCGCACGAACGTGTCCTCAAGGGTGTCAAACACTCCCGTCCAGGTATCCACGAAACGCCTGCGGCAGAACTCGCGGAACTTCTGCGGGTTGGCGCGGATAAAAGCGATAGCGTCTCGTTCCTTGAGCTTGTTATAGACAGGCTCGCCGGTCATGAGGAGCAATTTGTATTCGCGGTAATTGAATTCGGGATGGAGGGCAAGCGAGTAGACCATGTAAGGCTGAAGGGTGGGATTATTCCCAAGCATCAGCTCGAGCCCGAAATTGGATTTGACGTAGAACCAACTATCAAACTCAAAGTAGTTCCTGAGGGTCCAGGGAACTATCGCCAGGAGAAAAAAAAGAGCGGCGCGGGCGACGAGTTCGCCCGAAATGACTGGATGCTTTGCACGCTGGAACCAAAGCCAAAAGAGAAAGAAGGGCAGGAGAATGCTGATAGTGGGATTCGTGAGGGCGGCCGCACCCCACAGCAGGCCATAGCCCGCCCAGTGCAGAGGCGTCGCAGATTCGCGCAGCCAATAGGTGAGCCAGACTAGAAGGCACAAAAGAAATGCCGAGAGGCTCTGATCCCATATCCATTCTACGGGCATAAGGACGGCTACAGGAGAAAAAGCCCAGAGCCAGGCTGCGGCCAGCCCGGTGGCGGTGCCATAGACTTTCCTGCCCAGATAATAGATCGGAAAAGCCGTCAACGAGGAAAAGACGATATTGAATATCTGGGCGAACAGCACAACGCCATGGTCGTCGAGGCGGAAGAGGAGTCGACCGAGTGAGAGAATCCATGGATAGACTGGGGCAAGCCAGGCAGTGACGTACGGATAGTGAGGAAAGGTGTTGGCAAATCCGAATCCCTCCGCGAGCGATTTGCCGACCATGACGGCTTCCAGTCCCCAAGTCACGTAACGCTGATGGGGCAAATCCTCGATATGGTGTGAATAAAAGAATAAAAACATCCTGACAACGAAACTAGCAATGACTGCGGCAACTGGAAAAGTCAGAAAAGCCAGTCTTGAGTTGCGGGAATTCTTCGCCGTCGCCACAAACGCGGACTCATCGAGCTGGTTGGAATCCATGTTCCCAAGCTAACTTTCGCGGCGGAGATGGTCAAGAAAACAGATGCGATTCGACTACGCTGCATGCCTAAACTGGAACTTGCTCTTTTGTGGGCGAATGGGGGAGTGACCATTCGCGGCAGGCGACAGTGACAAAAAGTGTCGGTTTTTTGGGGCGAAAAGGGGAGATTCCGTAAGGGGTCACAACAAAAGGCGCCAGTACCAAGTATAAACACAACAGAATCAGTGTGTTGCAGGACTTCTAGTACGAACGTACCCACCATCCCAAAATTGGCAATTATTTTGCACATCTTTGGGTGTGCTCTGGCACGATTTCATCTCTCAAGGAGACTTCATGAAGAAGCAAAAGGGTTTCTCTCTTATCGAACTGCTGATCGTCGTGGCGATTATTCTGATCATCG
>CAYOOS010000426.1:0-4150 GCA_964405585.1 uncultured Acidobacteriaceae bacterium
GATAAGGAAGAAGAATCCGTCAGCAAGGCCATGGAATATATCTACGACGATTGGGCCGTGGCTCATGTGGCACAGGCTGTTGGCGCGGCGGATGATGCCAAGTTGCTGCTCGAGCGCTCCAGGAACTACCGCAACCTGTTTGATGCAAAGGTGGGTTTCATCCGGCCACGGCTGGAAAACGGAGACTGGGCCGAACCTTTCGATCCCACGGAGATGGGTTACTCGAAAAAGTGGCGCGATTACACGGAATCGAATCCCTGGGAGACGACCTTCTCCGTGCAGCACGATCCCAAGGGCTACATGCAACTCTTTGGTGGGCGCGAGGCCTTCATCGAAAAGCTTGATGCTCTTTTCTCGGTGAGCTCCCAGCTTCCTCCCGATGCGCCGCCGGACATCGCCGGAATGGTTGGGCAATACGCACATGGAAATGAGCCTTGCCATCACATGGCGTATCTCTATTCGTATGCGGGAGCAGCGTGGAAAACGCAGGAGCGTATCCGCAACCTGCTGGAGATGGAGTACGACAATCAACCCGACGGGCTGGCCGGAAACGAAGATTGCGGGCAAATGTCGGCGTGGTATGTAATCAGCGCGCTGGGCTTTTATGCCGTGGATCCTGTCAGCGGGAACTATGTATTTGGAACGCCGCTGTTCGACCGCGCTGAAGTGGATATGGGAGACGGAAAACGACTAATCGTTGAGGCCAAGCGCCGTTCGCCAACGGACCAATACATCCAATCAGTGAAGTTCAACGGCAAGCCCCATGAAAAGGTGTGGTTCCGGCACGCGGATATCGCCAATGGCGCAACCATCATATTCACCATGGGGAGCGAGCCCAACAAGCAGTTTGGCGCTGAGGAAAGCGCCGCGCCGCCCTCGCTGACGGCCTAGCATTCGGGTCACAAAGTTTGCACTTAGGTATTGCCCGAAGAGTTTGCCAGTTCATGGACATTTGCCTCTGTTAGGATGAGGCCCATGCGAACAAAAATACGTCCCCTGTTTGTAGTTTGCTGTCTATTCCTGCTGGCACAGTTTTGCAACGGGCAAACCGCCACGGGAACGCTCGAAGTTACCGCGCACATTACGCCCACGGGCGCGCACCCAGAGCCGGTGCGGCAATTCACGTTATATGTCCTTACGAAAAGCTACGCCGATATCAGCAAGGAAGTCGAAGGCGCCGATGTGCTGCCGACGCGCGAAGAATTCATCGACAACTTGAAATGTACGCCGCAACTGAAGAAATGGCTCAAGGCCCACGATGAGATGGACCTGACCATGCCGGACTTCGATAAGCTAGTCACCCCCGTCGAGATCATGGAGGTGCCGGAGTTTCTGGCGGCCTATCAACGGTCGAACAGCGGCGGCGTCACCACGGGCATGCCTGTTCCAAAATTCAAGGAGGCGGACCGCGAAGCCAACCCTGAGAAGTACGCGAAACTGAGGGAGGAGTACATAAAGGCCCTGAAGCGGTTTGTGGAAACGCATCCAGGGACCGTTTCCGGCATGGAATTGGAGTTGGCAGGCGTGAATCCCAAGTATCAATGGGACAAGATTCATGCGGACCACAAGAAAAGACTCCTCCAACTCGCTCCGGATACCGCGCAGACGAAATACCTTGTCGCGAAAGCGGATACGGATATGGACGGGCGAATCACCTTTTCCGGACTGGCTCCCGGAACGTACTGGGTGAGTACGCTGAACATGGATGCCGCCTCGGGGGACCGGCGACTGAACTGGGACGTGCCCGCAAAGGTGCAAGCCGGGCAGAATACGCGGATTGATCTGACCAACGTCAACGGCACCGATGCGTTTAGTTCCCCGATCCAATAGGGCGGCAAGCGAAATTACGCTATTCTGTCTCGCATGGGCACGCCGCTCCTGTGGCTTGGTTTCAACCTCTTCGTACTGACCGCCATCGCCCTCGATCTGGGAGTGTTTCACCGCAAAGCGCATAAAGTGGGAGCCCGTGAAGCGGCGCTGTGGACCGTCGTGTGGGTGGGCCTGGCGGTAACTTTTGGCTCGTTCGTTTGGCATTGGTACGGCGCGCAACGCGGCCTGGAATATTTCACCGGCTATGTCATCGAAAAAGCACTCAGCGTGGATAACCTGTTCGTCTTCCTGGTGATTTTCCGCGGATTCCAGGTGGACGAACGCGTGCAGCACCGCCTGCTGGAGTGGGGCATCATCGGCGCACTGGTCATGCGCGGAATCATGATCGCCACGGGAGCGGCGCTGGTGTCACGCTTCAGTTGGATCCTGCAGGTTTTTGGCGTCTTTCTGATCTATTCCGGCCTGCACATGCTGGTGAAGCGCGATAAGGCGGTGCACTACGAGCGCAACCCGATTTTTCGTTTTGCGAGCACCCACTTGCGGGTGACGCAAGGCTACCGCAGAGATAATTTTTTTGTGCGCGAGGACGGAAAGCTGTTCGCCACACCGCTGATCCTGGTGCTGCTCATCGTGGAAATCACGGACGTGACTTTGGCGGTGGACTCCATCCCCGCGATTTTTGGAATCACGCGCGACGCCTTTATCGTTTACAGCTCCAATGTGTTTGCCATTCTGGGTTTGCGCGCCATGTATTTCCTGTTGGCGGACATTCTGGACTATTTCCGCTACCTCGGCATCGGGCTGGCAGTGGTGCTGTTGTTTATCGGCGCGAAAATGGTTGCGGAACCCTGGTGGCATGCTTCGGTAAGACTTTCTCTGGCTGTCGTGGCCGGTGTGCTGTTGTTGACGATGCTGATCTCGCTCCTGGCGGGCCCCAGAAAACAGGGAACGCAGCGGCAAGCATAAGCTGGGCAGCACGTGCACCTGAGGTACAATACGGGTGCCATGATAAATGAAGCGTTTTTGCGAGCGATTGAAGGAATGACTTCGGCGGATTCCGAGGTGCGCGTTGTGTCTGCCACGGAGATTTACCGCACGGGACGTGCCCAGGCTGACCATGCCGCGTTTCCCTGGTGGGATGACGAAGAACTGTACAAGTTGCTGGATGGTAGCAATCCTCATGTAACGGTGGGCCTGGCGGTTCAACCCGAGCGCTTCGAGAAAATTCGCGAAGCCAGCGGATCGCCGCGCCTGGCGGAAGTCCCGCCGGAGCAGGATGCGCAGGAATTTGAGATACACCTGCCAGGCGGACTCTCGATGGACATTTTGACTTCCCGGGATCCCGCGGGAAGCGGCGCGATCGCCAAATTCCTGCAGAAATTTGGTGAAGGGGTGCAACAGATTGAATACCGTTGCTCGAACGTGGATCGCGCCACGCAAATCCTGCGCGATAAATTCGGGATTGCTCCGGTTTATCCGGCAACGCGAGCGGGAGCCGATGGCACGCGCGTGAATTTCTTCCTGGTGAGCGCGCCCAGCGCCGGCAAAGTGTTGATTGAATTGTACGAGCCCGCCCCTCGAATGGATTAGGGTTTCCTGCTTACAGAGGGGCTCATGTCTAATCCACCGCTTACCCAGAGTCAGATCGAAGAGACCCTCAGCGATGAGAACCTCGACGAGTTGTTGCACCTGTGGTGGGCGGAACAAGGCGCTGAGAAAAAAAGAGACTTGGGGTTGATGGCAGCGGCCCTTCCTTTTTCGCCTGAACAGGGACTGAGCGTTCTTGATCTGTGTTGCGGCCCCGGTGATGTTGGACGGACCATTCAGTCCCGTTTTCCCAACGCACGCATCGACTGCGTCGATCGTGACCTATTTCTCATATCGATTTGTATGAGGGTGAATCGACGCGAAGGCGTCCCAGGGCAGACCCTTGTACGCGACCTGTGGAACACCGATTGGTACAGCGGTCTGTCGCGCGACTACGACGTAGTGGCAATTGCGAACGCACTGCATTGGCTCGATGCCCGACGAGTAAAGGAACTGTTCACGGATGTCCTGCGGCTCCTCCGTTCCGGCGGAGTATTTGTGTTCGTGGAGCCTGCGTGTGCGGAGAAGACGTTCGCAACGGGGTTCGGTGAATGGAAAGCTAAACAGCCGGCCCGGTACGTTCCAGAGAATTGGGAACGATTCTGGTCGCGGGCGAACGCGATCCTCGGCTACGATCACACGAAGCTGCTCGGCTCTCGCGATGCGCCCCGAATCGGCGATGCAATGCCCGTCTCGGGTTGGATCCAACTCCTGCGAGAAACGGGTTTCGGTT
>CAYOOS010000427.1:0-4148 GCA_964405585.1 uncultured Acidobacteriaceae bacterium
AGCAACGGCGCCCTTTGCCGTTGCGCAGTGGAGGGATCGCGGCACAATCCAAAAACCAGCGATCAGCGTGAAAGTCCCTGAAGCAATCCCAACACCCACGTTTCCAATCCGAGCCCCGGCCACCCTCCGCGTCTCTCTGATTCTTCGAGATTTACTGAACTGACATCCTCTCCACGATTCCCATCTCAACTACCAAACGAAACCCATCACCCGGGCCGTCCGCCTCCACATCGAATTCAACGTGGCTCGGCCCGGTCAGCGAAACTATCAAACCTCTCCAGCGGGGACAGGCCCTTATCCTTTTCAGGACAATTCCGCCATCATCTACGCAATCGCCAATACCGGAGCCATGCTTTTATTCGGGCAGGAACGCTCTAGGAGAAATGCGGCCTGCGCTGCCGAGCCATGTTGTGCCCTAGATTCTAACCCGTGTCGAGACGCCGCAAGGCCCTCAGGCTGTCTAAAACAGTTTCTGACTCGTATAACCACGCCGAAGGAGCGGCAGCTGCTTTTATAGGCCGCAAGTTCACCTAAGCTGGCTACGCGCTTTTTGCAACGGATAGAAGTGGCGCGATGGCAATTCACACAACTGCCCCGGCATGGATTTTCGCACACGATCAGAGTGCGGACCGCGTGGGAAGCTGTCCATAAATCGGAAGTCCGAATGTACTGAAAGAGCTCTTAGGATTTCCGCAGCAGGAAAAAGGAAGGAAGCAGCCCTCCGAGCGTTCCCCGGAGGGCTGCGAATTATCAGTGTTTGCCTGAAGCCGAAGGCACCAACAGAGGAATGCTACAACTCCGCTCTTGTGCCATTGAATCGAGCATCACGAAGAATATGTCGTAGGCGGTCTTGCCCGCTTCGTCCGACTTATCGGGATTCAAGCGTGCGCGGTAGCGGAAGCGATTGCCGTACTCGTCCGTTTTCCGGTCCAGGGCGTATTTCAGGCTGATGGAATTTATCCCCAAGGCCGGAAGGGTATAGATTTCGTCTGGCTGGGATATGCCGTCGTGGTTTTTGTCGACCCACAAACGCAGGGAGGAGAAGATGGCATCGCGGTAATCGATAATGCCATCCCCATTACCGCCGTTCGCGGGCAAGTCATAAACGGCGAGAGCTAAGAAGCCATTGGGATGAGCCGACGGCGGTTGTGGCGTGTAGTTTCCGAAAAGCTGTTTGCCATTTTGAATCTGGCCATCGGGACCGGGCAAAGCCAGAAAAGCGTTGTCCGCTCCTTCTGCCGTCCAACCTATTTGAATCGGGTGGCCATCGCCCCTGATGTCGAACGAGACTCCACTAGCCGCACTAGTAAGGAAGTAACCGTTGCCATCAATATCCAAAATGATTGGCGAAGGGCAGCAAGTATCCTCTGGGGACACCGAACCCACAGTGTTTGAGATCACGTCTGGATTGGGACAACAGTCTCCGCCGCCTCCGCCAGCAACAGTAGGACAGGCAGTCGCCGTGCAATTGCTGGTATCCTGGTAGCTAACCAGAGACGGTATGCAAGTACCATTTGCGTTTAGACCAGTATAACCGATACCAGTGTTGGTAAAACTCGCGTTAACGCTCATGGAGCTAGACTGGCTCGCTTCGTTGGTCCAGGTTGGATTGCAGGCAATGAACTGGTTGTCCAGGTAGCCATAGCTGCCGGGAACATTCTGAACTACGTTGGGCGTCACGGTTGGCGTAAAGCAGACTTTGCCAGTCCCCGAATTGGTACAAGTAATCTGATAGGTCTGCGTTTCCAATGAAACATAAATGCCGCTCGGGTTTTTGCCCGAAGCAGGCACGGTGGTAGCAGTCTTTGCGTCGTTGAGATTTACAGCAGCGATCACACAACAATTCGTTTGCGCGCGAAGAGCGGGAACGAGTAATGTGAGCGCCATGAGAATCAGGGCGGTGCGCAGTTTCACGGCTGCACCGCCTTTACCAACGCCGAATGGCGAATCAGGATCGGAATATGTTGGTTGTTTCCATCGATCAGCGCTCGCAGCGAATTATTCTGAGCCACGCTAGAAAAACGTGTTGCGTTGTCAAGATTTTGGATCGCGCTTTGCAAGACTGATGCATAATTGGCCGCGCCCTCCTCGGTGATTGTTTGCTGTCTGATAGCGGCTACCAGACTTCTGAGTTGGGCAGCCACGGTAGCGCTGGGATGTTCTGCGGCAGGATCGGCAAGCGCTTGGTTCAACAGTTCATTGACCTTCTGCGTGGCACGCGCCCTCGCTTTCCTGTCGGAGATAAGTCTCTTGAAAGCGCGTTCATTCAGTACATCCGCTGTGCCATCGCTGTATGCGACCATATCCACCGTGGCCTGAACCGGCCCGGCTTGGCCAGAAAATTCCTGCGTGTGGTAGGCGCCCGGAGCGAAACCGCCCTTGCCTTGGATGATGCCTTCCAAAAATTCAATCCTAAATTCGTTCGCGCCCAGCGGCGTTATGGTTCCATCGGGAAAGGTCACGCGAATGGAGAGATTGATGGCGCTGATCTCCTTGGGAGAGGTGTTCACAATCTGGATCGTTGTGATCCCCTTTATGGGATCATAATTGGCGCTTTGTACTTCCACACCGATGGGTCCAGAACGCGCCACCTGAGACGAGAGTAAAAGAACCAGGATCAAGAAAAGGTGTTTCATGGATGCCCCTCGATTTCTGTAATTTTAAACCGATGGAATCGCCTGTTTACAAACGGTTACAATTTTCGTATACGCCGTAACTTGCACTCTCTTACGTTGCACTAAACGTGTCAAGTAATTTGTTAACTACTTCGGCAATAAATGGGAACAACGATGATATTGGATGATACCAGCCTACTTGTGAAAGAAGGGCTGGAGGCTCCGGAGGTCGCCGACACAATTGCCGCGAGAACGACTTTGGGTGGGGGTTGCCCCGGACGATAAGTGGGAAGCAAACCTGGGTGCCCCCACGTCGGTCTTGCGTGTGGGGTTTTTGACTTTTCTTACCGGGTTCCCCTCCTCGTCGTTTGAAGGGCTCTTGGGTTCCGTGTTCCTCGCGGGTATTCGAACGCCACCTCACCCCGTTCACCCGCCTGCCTCCTGATATCTGATCGCTGATATCGCTATCCTCCGCACTTTCCCATTGACAATCACACTATTTTACTGTATAGTACTAAATGCGGAGGAAGAAAAGGTGTATCTCTAACCCTTGCTCCTCCCCTCCAGGCCCGCTCTCCCCACCCTGGCTGACCCCATTCCCCCTCAGCTCTGTCCGCGCGCCGTCCCACTCCCTTCCCGAGTTTCCAGTTTCTATTTTCCAGTTTCCAATTTCGCCTTTCTCTTCTCTCGCCACTCGCCACTCGTCACTCGCCACTGTCTACCGCTTTTCCCCGTATTTTCCGTACGCCCTTCCCCCCATCCCTTTTCTTTTCTGTCATTTCTCCAATCCGTACCGAAAAAACTGGGGGGAGGGGTACCCCCAGGTATTTTGCAATCGCGCACTCAATAGGAGTTCCAAAATGAAAATCCGCCATCAAATCACCAACAAATCCTCCGCAAACGCCACCGCTTCCTTGCTCCCTCCCCGTCCGCGCTGCCAACACGTCTCCCGCACTGGCCGCCCTTGCCGTTACCTGGGCCTCTCCCCGGAGAATCCCTTCTGCAAGGACCACCTTCCTCCCCCGACTCCCGGCACCCCGGAAGAACTGGCCTACACCCTGCATCGCGCCGCGGCAGACTTCTCCTCGCCCGAAGACGTAAAGAACGTAATGGCCAAGGTGTTCTGCGCCATGCTCGAGCGCCGCCTCTCTCCCAAAGAAGCCGGCGTCCTCTGCTACATCGCGCAGACCATTCTCCATTGCCAGCGCCTCGACGCTTATCTCGAGAAGGTCAGGCAGGAACAAGCGGAAGAGGAGGACGACGGTATCGAACGCAACTACAACGGCGACCCCATCATCAACTATGATCCTCGCCCTGATTACCCGGACAGCCCGGACACTGCCTCCACTCCAGCAGCGCAGACCGCAACTCCAGAGGAATCACCGACGCCTGCTCCCGCCGCGCCGCTCGCCCAGCCAACTCCCGCCAACTCGGCGCTCTCCCCCTCCACCTCTACCCCTCCGCCCAAGCCTCCCGACCTCAACCACTTCTTTCCGCGTGACCCTTCGCTTTCTCCCGGCCTGCAATATCTAA
>CAYOOS010000428.1:0-4142 GCA_964405585.1 uncultured Acidobacteriaceae bacterium
TCATCAGGACGGCATGTGAACCGGCTGAGAGCTTCAGGGTAGCTGGCGTGTTGCCCACAAATCTGGCGTCGACGAAGATCTCGGCGGTGCCGGGATACGAGGTCATCGTAAGTTGGCCAAAGCCGTCGGGGAAACGGTGGCAGGCGGGACGGAAACCGTGGACTCTGAAACCACTACGGCGTCACGGGCGGGTGAGCTCGTGGCCGCCTGAGAATCGGATGAATGGCTGGAGGAATCCGCTGAAGATACAGCAGGCGCGGGCCTGCGCCTGGCGAAGTTGTTGGTTTGAAGGAGAGCGAGGCCCTACCTGGGTCCCGGTAAGCGGAGCGAAGGAGAAACAGTAAATCCCTGGTCCGCTCTTCTTAACGAGGCGATGCTAGCACATGGAATGGGAAGGGGCAACGGAACGGGGGCACGCACCCGCACCAGTTTCTGGTTGGCCGACAATTCGAGACTTGGCCTGTCAGTGGTTACAAGCACGTTTCCCAGTACCAACCGGGTGAAGCTTTCACCTTGGCATAAGCCTTTGTCTTTGTCGAAGACTACAACTGCGATTCATTCCGTCTCTTCGGCGCGCATCTCATACTTCAAAATATCTCCCGGAGCACAGTGCAGTTCTTTGCACAGAGCGTCGAGAGTGGAGAATCGAATGGCCTTTGCCTTGTTGCTCTTCAGAATGGACAGGTTCGCCAGCGTAATTCCGACGCGACCGGCAAGTTCTGTCAGCGAGATACCTCGTTCTAGCATGACTCGGTCGAGATGAACACGAATACCCATAACTCCTTACCTATACTGTGAGTTCGCTTTCTGTCCTGAGTACGTAGCCGCGACGAAAAACCTCAGCGAGTAACACGAGCACGATTCCCATAAGGATCCCGTCGGTATCGATTGCCCAAGAGACTCTTGCGCCTGCTCCGGGGACAATCCCCGTGTGCAGCAATGCGGCGCAAAAGAGCGTTCGCAGAAGGGCGCTGATAACGACAGCGCCGCCAATCATCCGCAAGCAATTCGGCGTTTTGGGGGGAAACAGTTCTCCGGCTCCAACGGGTTCCAGAATTCGCATGAGCAAGTAAAGAACCACCGCATGGCAGGTTCGTGAAACGAGTTCCATAGCCCAGATCCACCATCGCGCTTCGGTGCCTCGAAACAGATCGAAGGAGACGTCCAACGGGCCACTTTGGACAACAAACGACACGTGTTGTTGACTACTGTAAGGAAGAATTGGAGCGATTGACATGAGCAGAACACCCGCAGTTGCCAGATAAAACGCCACCTTGACCACTAGATGGAGTGTCGAAGCAATCGACTTCGAGCCAATCAGGTTCATATATCCTCCAACGAAACGCTATTATTGGTTATTGCTTATCGAATGTCAATAAGAAAATACTGTTTATCAATAATAGTTTTCTGTTTCTCAATAACTCATTTGGAGTTGGCCTATAGCGAGTTTCGATTGGAGAGGCCCAAAACTGAAAAATAGGGCCTAGTTGACGTTAAATCGCGATTTCACTCATTGACCGGGCGAATTGTCCGCGAGCGAGAAAAGTATCCAGAAACGGGCCTCAGGCAAGTTGGCCGGATTGGCAACAGGAAGTCGGCTTGTAGTAAGTGATCCTCGCTTTTGGCAGCGACACTGGATGGATTACGGGCTAACCGGAAACTGACACCCTACCCGCGCCAGCCAGAGGGAGAGCACCGAATACAACATTTTTGTAACTTACCAGCTTCAGGATTCCGGCTCAGGTTCGAAGAGTGCTTTCAGGGTTAGTTTGGAAGATTTGGGCACATCGAGGGTGCGGGAATAATCGGGCTTGCCGGGAGATTTCATCAGGACGGCATGTGAACCGGCTGAGAGCTTCAGGGTAGCTGGCGTGTTGCCCACAAATCTGGCGTCGACGAAGATCTCGGCGGTGCCGGGATACGAGGTCATCGTAAGTTGGCCAAAGCCGTCGGGGAAACGGTGGCAGGCGGGACGGAAACCGTGGACTCTGAAACCACTACGGCGTCACGGGCGGGTGAGCTCGTGGCCGCCTGAGAATCGGATGAATGGCTGGAGGAATCCGCTGAAGATACAGCAGGCGCGGGCCTGCGCCTGGCGAAGTTGTTGGTTTGAAGGAGAGCGAGGCCCTACCTGGGTCCCGGTAAGCGGAGCGAAGGAGAAACAGTAAATCCCTGGTCCGCTCTTCTTAACGAGGCGATGCTAGCACATGGAATGGGAAGGGGCAACGGAACGGGGGCTGAGACTGCGTCAGTTTCTGAATAACTGACAATCCATCTGGAGTGTTGCTCTTCGCTCGCACCGAACCACTGGAAAGTTTCATATCGGGGCTGCAGCAGTGTAACGAGTCCAATCCGTTCATCGGTAGATAATCTGCGGCCTCGTACTGTCCGAGTCAACCTGGCTAACTAACCTTTGCATAACGGAACGAACGAAAGACAGCGTGACCTGAGCCGCAGGCATAGAGTGCCGGGCGCAGGTCGAGAAAACCGCCAAGCACGTTGTGGTTGATACTCGCAACTTCTGCTGACTCTTGAGTGCGCTTCCAGTCTTCTCCAGGCAGCCGATAGTAGAAGTCAACTTCTTGCTCTTGATTCACGATTCGCAAGCCCGCACGCGTGGTTTTTACTCCGATCTCGGGACTGTAACCGCTGGCCAGGCGGATGCCGATTCCTTGGGGGCCGATCCGTATGCCGCAGGAATGTTCCGGATTGTAGTAGAGGACAAGGCCAGCCTCGCAGCCAGGTTCGCACTCGACATCGACTTCGATCGTGTAGGAATGGTCTCCGGTGACGCACGTCAACGGCGAGCTGTCGGCTAATGAAGTTCCATGCGCGGCCAACACCAGGCGGCCATCGCCGGTCTGGAAGCGCGAGCGATCGAACTCACGCCAGAATTGCCAGTGCAGACCAAGTTCGGGTGAGGTGAATTCATCCGAGAGATTCACCGGCGGCTTTTGTCCGGCGCCGCCTTTCATCATGGCAATTGGCTTCTCCGCAAAGATACCTGCGGGTAAGCGGAACCATCCGTCATTGGTCCACTCGATCGGCAGAAGGAGCGTCTGGCGCCCAAGACCGCGGAAACCGTTCTCGTACCCGTGAGCCGTCATCCACCAGCTCCCATCTGCGGCTTCCACCAAGCGGCCGTGCCCGATAGACATCCACTGGTCCGCGCTGGAAGCGGAGTGCACAATGGGATTGAACGGCGAATACTCCCAGGGCCCAACCGGGTTCTTACTCCGCGCCGAGACAACCATGTGGCTTGTGGGAGGACCAGCTGTGCCACCCTCGGCTACCGTCAGGTAGAAATACTCTCCCCGCTGAAAGATCTTCGGAGCTTCCAAGCACTCACACTCGACACGGAAGTTTCTCGGAATTGGCCACGGTTCAAATATTTTTCGCGCAGGGCTGTTCACTGATAATCCATCAGAGGAGAGTTCTACCATGTAGCCGCCGTTGAAATGGAGGTACCGGCGGCCGCTGGCAGCGATGTGTGCCGGATCAATAGCATTTATCTGAAGGTTGACGGGCTCGCTCCAGGCGCCGAGCGGATTCGGGGCGTGTACTACATGTAGCCGGTTGTTACAAGGGAAGTAGATGTAGAAATGATTTTCATGCTCGCATAAATAGGGAGCCCAAACGCTGCCGTAGTACTGCTTGAGCGCGGCGCCAGCGAGCGTCCAGTTCACCAAGTCCTTCGAGTGCCATATGGGAAGTCCGGGCGCGTAGTCAAAAGAAGAGTGGGTAAGAAAGAAATCATCGCCAACACGGATCGCGCCGGCGTCGGGATGATCGCCGCCGAGCACGGGATTCAGGTAAGTTGCTCTGCTGCCAGGGGGCTGCGCATTCAGAAGGAAACCGCCACCAGTGTGCACGACTCCGAGTGCAAGGCCGGCTCCCAGTGTATTTCTGCAAAAACGTCGGCGCGTGAACTGCATCGCTTCCCTTCGAGACACAGATTGATGTCGCAATTATAGCCGGAATCTCTTCGGACGACGTGAATGTTAGTCCGAAACTTGAGAGCCGATATCGTCGCCCAAACGAGGAGATTCGGGCGGATCACGGGCTGCTCGGAAACTGACACACTACCCGCGCCAGCCAGAGGGAGAGCACCGAATACAACATTTTTGTAACTTACCAGCTTC
>CAYOOS010000429.1:0-4127 GCA_964405585.1 uncultured Acidobacteriaceae bacterium
GTCATCACGGGCGCGGGCACAGTTCTTGGGCGGCGCGTTCATTTGGCCAGCCAGGACTTTACGGTTGCCGGCGGTTCCGCGGGCGAAGTCCATTCGCTGAAGGTGGCGGCGACAATGCAGCAGTCGCTGAAAACCGGCACTCCGTTCGTGTTCATTAACGATTCCGGCGGGGCGCGTGTGCAGGAAGGCATCGATTCCCTTTCCGGCTACGGCAACGTATTCTTCCAAAACGTAGTGCTGAGCGGCCTGGTGCCTCAAATCTCGCTGATTTGCGGTCCCTGCGCGGGTGGAGCGGCTTACTCCCCTGCCCTGACCGACTTCATCATTCAGACGCGCAAGGCCCAGATGTTCATCACGGGACCAAACGTCATCAAGCAGGTGACCGGCGAAGACGTCACGGCGGAAGCCCTGGGGGGCGCCGATTCGCACATGACGCGCTCTGGCGTCATCCATTTCATCGCGGAGGACGACAAGCATGCGCTGCTGATCTGCAAGAAGCTGCTCAGCTTCCTACCCGCGAACAATGCGGAAGATCCGCCGGATGTCCCCAACGATGGCCGCGTGGACCCGAATCCGCGGCTCAACGAAATTGTGCCGGCCGATCACAAGCAGCCTTATGACGTCCGTGAAGTAATCGTGAATATCGTGGACGCTGGCGACTTCCTTGAAGTGCAGGCGGGTTACGCGCCAAACATCGTTATCGGCTTCGCCCGCGTGTTGGGCCGCACTATTGGCGTGATTGCCAATCAACCCTCGGTCATCTCTGGCGTGCTGGACATCAACGCGTCGGACAAGGCTTCGCGCTTCGTGCGCTTCTGCAACGCCTTTAACATTCCCTTGGTAACGTTCGTGGACGTACCCGGCTTCTTGCCGGGTGTCGACCAGGAATACGGCGGAATCATCCGTCACGGCGCAAAGATGTTGTTCGCCTATTCCGCAGCGACGGTGCCCAAGGTTACGATTATTCTCCGCAAGGCTTTCGGCGGCGCCTATCTGGCCATGTGCGGCAAGGACCTGGGCGCGGATCGCGTATACGCGTGGCCCACGGCGGAAGTAGCGGTAATGGGCGCGGAAGGCGCGGCGGAAATCGTCTTCAAGAAGGAAATCGATGCCGCAAAGGACAAACCCGCCAAGCGCAAGGAAATGATCGAGAAGTATCGCGAGGCCTTTGCTACTCCGTATGTTGCCGCCGGGCGCCGCCTGGTGGACGACATCATTGAGCCCGCAGACACGCGGCGCGTGCTGGCCCAAGCGTTGGAATTTCTGCACACCAAACGCGAACTGCGGCCTGCCAAGAAGCACGGGCTGATTCCGCTCTAGGATGCTGAGGCAAAAACCATGGCATTTCGCACAGTAACGACGCTGAAGAACGAGATCGTTGAACTCCGCCAGCGCATCGAGAAACTGGAAGCGCTGCTTGCCGCTGGGCGCGCGGTGGCGCCAGCAGCGCCGGTTGCGTCCAAACAGGAGATTTCACCGGAGATCGTGCTGGCCATTTCCGCGGCGGTGGCAGCATTTCTTGGCAAGCGGGCCACCATCCGCCAGATTCGCCTTACCAGTTCAAACGCGTGGTCAGCGGCGGGGCGCGCTTCGATGCAGGCTTCACACACTATTGTTCGAGGAAACCGTTAGGTCCGGGTGAAAAATGAAACTCAAGGTTACGGTTGACGGAAAGACATATGAAGTGGATGTGGAAGTAGCGCCGGAGCCCACTCCGGTTTTACCTTCCTTTACGATGCAATCCCCAGCAACGGTCGTTTCTGCCGCTCCGGCGGGCGGTGCAGCCGCTGGCAACGGGGACGCGGTCGCCAATGAAGAAAAAGTATGTCGCAGCCCGGTCTCCGGCATCGTGGTGAAGTCCAATGTGCGTGCCGGCCAAGCCATTCTTCCCGGAGACATCCTCTTTGTTCTGGAAGCCATGAAGATGGAAACAGAAATCACGGCGCCGCAGGCGGGCAAAGTGGCAACCGTCAAGGTGAACGCCGGCGACAGCGTCAAGAGTGGACAGGTGGTGCTGGAATGGGAGTAGATTCGGCGTCTTTGCAAAAGGTTCCTGGCTTCCTTTTCTTTGATCATGTGGCAATTTCCGTCAAGCAGGGCGATCTGGATAAACAGGTGGTCGCCTACAAGCTGATGGGCTTCACGGAGATTCACCGCGAAGACGTGCACGGCAAGGATCTGGTTCGCGAAGTCCTGCTGCGCATCGGCGAAGGCCCCAACCTCATTCAGTTGCTCGAGCCGCTTTCGGCGGAATCTCCCGTGACCAAGCAAATCGAAAAGAATGGCGGGCGCGGCGGCTTTGCGCACATCGCCCTGCGCGTCGCGGATATTCACAAGGCCTTCGATTACTTGAAACAGAATGGCTTTCATATTATTGATGCAGCGCCGCGGCCGGGTTCGCGAGGGACCACGGTCTTTTTCGTGCACCCGAAAACGACCGAAGCCGCCGCTTTAGGTTATCTGGTGGAAGTGGTGCAGGAGGGCTGAAGGTTATGTGGGAAGAGTTTCCGCAGGTAAGCACGGCGGAATGGGAAAAGGCCATTCAAGCCGACCTGAAGGGCGCGGACTACGACAAAAGGCTCGTTTGGCACACTGACGAGGGCATTATCGTGCGCCCTTATTATCGCCGGGAGAATTTACCCGGCACGACGGGTCAAGCCCGTTTCACGGGAGAATGGCAAGTCGCCAAGGATGCCGATATTCCCAAGGACGCGGTGCGCGGCGATTTATTGCACGAGCAGGGAGCGACCGCGATACAGGAGATCGGTTACGCGCTGGCGGAATCCGGGGGGAAACGTCCCCATTTTGTATTCGCAGTCGGCGGAAACTATTTTTTTGAAATCGCCAAGCTGCGCGCGGCGCGGCAACTGTGGGCACGTCTTTCAAAAGAGCCACTGGTCATTTGGTCGCGCACGTCGTTTGCCAACAAGAGTCTTTACGATCCCTCCGCGAACCTGCTGCGCTGCACTACCGAAGCGATGAGTGCCATCTTTGGCGGCTGTGATTATCTGATTGTGGAACCGGCGCGCTTCCCAGCTCACCTTGCGGATGGCGTGGTGCGAATTCTGCGCGAAGAATCGCATTTCGATCAGGTCTCCGACCCGGCGGGCGGTTCGTACTACATTGAATCTCTGACCGCCTCCATCGCCACGGAAGCCTGGAAAGTGTATGAGTGCGGGCTCAGCGGGCGCGACGTAGCCATTGCGGTTTCCCGTGCGGCAAAGGAAAAAGCCGTTGCGCAACGAAAGCGCACGCTGGTAGGCGTCAACAATTATCCGGATCTGACGGAGACCCTTCCGCCGGATGCTAAACTGCCCGGCGCGGCATGGCGCATGGCCAAGCCGTTCGAAGAGATTCGTCAGCGCGTCGAGAAGTCCGGCAAACGGCCTCGCGTCCTGCTATTGCAGCGCGGCCAGGTAAAAATGCGCATGGCACGCGCGAATTTCTGCTTGAACTTTTTTGGCTGCGCGGGATTTGATGTGAAGACGTCGGACACGCTGGAACCGGCGGACCTCGTCGTTCTCTGCAGCTCCGACCCCGAATATCTGGCGCTGGCGCAGGAAATCTGCCCCAAAACCAAGGCGCCGGTCCTCGTCGCTGGTAAGCCGAAAGAACAAATTGAGGCATTGAAGGCGGCAGGCATACGCGACTTCATCTATCTGGGCATGAACGCCGTCGAAGCGCTTTCCCGCTGGCAAGAGGCACTCGCATGAGCCGCGAAGACTGGAAGACACTCGAAGGGATTAGCGTCAAACCGATGTACACCGCCGCGGATCTTGCCGCCATTGAGCACCTGGATTATCCCGCGGGGTTGCCGCCGTTCCTGCGCGGTCCCTACACGACGATGTACGCCATGCAGCCTTGGACCATCCGCCAGTACGCGGGCTTTTCCACTGCCGAAGATTCCAATGCGTTCTACCGGCGCAATCTGGCCGCGGGCCAAAAGGGATTGAGCGTTGCTTTCGACCTGGCCACGCATCGCGGCTACGATTCTGACCACGAACGCGTCAGGGGCGATGTCGGTAAAGCCGGCGTGGCGATTGATACCGTCGAGGACATGAAGATCCTCTTGGACAAAATCCCGCTCGACCAGATGTCCGTCTCCATGACCATGAATGGCGCTGTGC
>CAYOOS010000430.1:0-4123 GCA_964405585.1 uncultured Acidobacteriaceae bacterium
AAGCCAGCTCGATGTGTCCGAGACGCTCGCGGCGCACCTTGCTGAGCGTGACTTCGACGCCGCACTTGTCGCAGATGACTCCGCGGTGCTTCATCCGCTTGTACTTGCCGCACAAGCATTCCCAATCGGTGACCGGGCCGAAGATCTTCGCGCAAAAGAGGCCGTCCCGCTCGGGTTTAAAGGTGCGGTAGTTAATGGTCTCCGGCTTGGTGACTTCACCATGGGACCAGGAACGGATTTTTTCCGGACTGGCGAGGCTGATCCGGATGGAATCGAAATCCGCAATCAAACTCGCGCGATCGTAAGGGCTGCTGCGATACAAGGTCGTTTCCTCCCTCCCCAGCTTTCACCGGGGACGCGATCCGATGGTACAGGACCGGCTGAAAACCCAACTGCGAAGAGCTTCTACTGCCAAGCGGTGCATGCCGAGGGACGCAGCGGTCCGCGCCCCCAGGGCTGAAATCAGTCGGCCGCTTTTTCGGCGGGCGGCTTCTGACGCTTCATCAACTCGACGTCGAGGCAAAGCGACTGCAACTCACGAACGAGCACGTTGAACGATTCGGGAACCCCGGGTTCAATGCCCGGCTCGCCCTTGACGATGGCCTCGTAAATTTTGGCGCGGCCATAAACGTCGTCGGACTTCGCCGTAAGGAGTTCCTGCAAGATGTGCGCGGCGCCATAGGCTTCCAGGGCCCAGACTTCCATTTCACCGAAGCGCTGCCCGCCGAATTGCGCCTTGCCGCCGAGGGGCTGCTGCGTAATAAGCGAGTAGGGGCCGATAGAACGCGCGTGAATCTTGTCGTCAACGAGGTGCGACAGCTTGAGCATGTAGATGTAACCAACGGTGACCGGCTGATCGAACTGGTCGCCGGTCATGCCGTCGAAGAGGTTAATCTTGCCGGCATGCGGCAGACCCGCAACTTCCAGCAGGTGGCGGATTTCCGCTTCGCGCGCACCATCGAATACCGGCGTGGCGAATGGAATGCCTTCACGGAAGCCTTCCGCGTAATCGAGCAGATCCTCATCGGACATCTTGGAAAGCGACTTCCAGATGGCGGTATCGCTGAAAACTTCGCGGAACCACCGGCGGAGCGCTTCGGCCTTGACTTCCTTGCTGAGGAGGCGCTTGAGGCTGTTGCCGAGTTCCTTGGAGGCCCAGCCGAGGTGCGTTTCCAGAATCTGCCCGACGTTCATACGGGAAGGAACGCCGAGCGGGTTGAGCACGATTTCGACGGGAGTGCCATCGGGAAGGTACGGCATATCTTCCTCTGGCACGACGCGGGCGATAACGCCTTTGTTCCCGTGGCGGCCGGCCATTTTGTCGCCGATGGAGAGCTTGCGCTTCATGGCGATATAGACCTTGGCCAGCTTGATGACACCCGGGGGCAGCTCGTCGCCCTTCTTGAGCTTTTCCTTGCGCTCTTCGGTGATCTTGCGGAGAACGTCAATCTGCCGCGAGGTCATTTCCTCGATCTCCTCGATTTTTTCGATGAGGAGAGGATCCTTCTCGTTGAGCTTCAAGCGCTTGAGGTTGCGCGTGGAGATTTTTTCGATAAGGTCGCGGGTCAGTTCGGTGCCCTTGACGAGCAGGCGCTTGTTGGTCTTTTCGTCGTGCAGGTCGGCTTGCAGAATTTTGCCGCCCAGCAGGTCGCCGAGGCGCTTGAGGCGCTCATCGGTGAGGATGCGGATTTCGTCGGCCAGGTTCTTTTCGAGTTTGAAGACCTGAGAAGCTTCGATGGCCTTGTGGCGTTCGTCCTTCTCACCACCCTTGCGAGTGAAGATCTTGACGTCCACGATGGTGCCTTCGATGCCCGGCGGGCAATAGAGGGAAGCGTCACGCACATCGCCGGCTTTTTCGCCGAAGATGGCGCGGAGCAGTTTCTCTTCCGGAGTCAGTGTCGTTTCGCCCTTGGGCGTAACTTTGCCGACCAGAATGTCGCCAGGCTTGACGACGGCACCGATGCGGATGACGCCGCTCTCGTCCAGGTTGCGCAGGAACGACTCGCTAATGTTGGGAATGTCTCGCGTAACTTCCTCGGGGCCGAGCTTGGTGTCGCGGGCTTCGATTTCGTACTCCTCGATGTGGATGGAGGTGTAGTAATCGTCCTTGACCAGCTTTTCGCTGACGAGGATGGCGTCTTCAAAGTTGTAACCGCGCCAGGGCAGGAAGGCGACCAGGACGTTTCGGCCAAGGCCGAGTTCGCCGCGATCGGTGCAAGGACCGTCAGCAAGAACCTGAGCGGTTTTGACGCGATCACCCACGCGAACGACGGGCTTCTGGTTGATGCAAGTGTTCTGGTTGGAGCGCTTGAACTTGGTGAGCGTGTAGATGTCGGCGCCCACCTCGCGGCTAAGCACGCCAGAGTGGTCGCTTTCAACGCGGACGATGATGCGTTCGGAGTCGACTTGATCGACGATACCGTCGCGTTTGCAGAGGACCACGGCGCCGGAATCGCGCGCGGTAACACGTTCCATGCCGGTGCCGACCAGTGGCGCTTCGCCACGGATGAGAGGCACAGCCTGGCGCTGCATGTTGGAACCCATGAGGGCGCGGTTGGCGTCGTCGTTCTCGAGGAACGGAATCAAGCTGGCGGCGACGGAAACGAGTTGCTTTGGCGAAACGTCCACGTAGTCAACTTCATCACGATGCTTCAGGACGAAGTTACCGGCCTGGCGGCAATTGACGAGTTCGGTGGTGATGCGCAGGCGTTCGTCGAGCGTGACGTTTGCCTGGGCGACGACATACTTGTCCTCTTCCCAAGCGGATAGATAGAAGCAGTAGGGTTCGTAGACGACCTTGCGGCGCTTTAGCTCGTCGTTGAGTTCCTCGACGCGGTCGCGTTCCACGATGTCGCCGGCCTTGAATTCGCTGTCACCGGCATTGACGATCTGGACGAAATCAATGATGCGGCCGCCCTTGACTCGGCGATAAGGCGATTCGATGAAGCCGTAATCATTGATACGCGCGAAGCAACTCAGCGAGCTGATGAGGCCGATGTTCGGGCCCTCAGGAGTTTCGATAGGGCAAATGCGGCCATAGTGCGTCGGGTGAACGTCGCGGACTTCGAATCCAGCGCGCTCACGAGACAAGCCGCCAGGACCAAGAGCGGAGAGACGGCGCTTGTGAGTGATTTCACTGAGCGGGTTGGTCTGGTCCATGAACTGGCTCAACTGCGAACTGCCAAAGAACTCGCGGATAGCCGCCATAACGGGCTTCGCGTTGACGAGATCGTGCGGCATGGCCGTGGACATTTCCTGGTACACGCTCATCTTTTCCTTGATGGCGCGTTCCATGCGGACCAAGCCGATGCGGAACTGATTTTCGAGAAGTTCGCCAACCGCGCGGACGCGGCGATTGCCAAGGTGGTCGATATCGTCAACAACGCCGATGTTCTTGCGCAGCTTGAAGAGGTACTTGATGGCCGCGACGAAATCGGTGGTGTCCAGAGTGCGATTATCGAGGGGCGTGTCGAGGCCCATCTTGATGTTGAACTTCAAGCGGCCGACGCGGCTGAAATCGTACTTGCGCGGGTCAAAGAACATGCCGCGGAAGAGATTCGTGGCCGTTTCAAGCGTCGGGGGATCGCCGGGACGCAGCTTACGGTAGATTTCGATGAGCGCTTCCTTGGAGGAACGGATGGAGTCCTTATCCAGGGTGCGCGAGAGCACCAGGCCGATTTCATCGCGTTCGGGGAAGAAGACATCGACTTCCGTGATGCCGGAATCGGCGAAAGCTTGCCAGAGATCGGCGGTCAGCGGCTTATTGGCTTCGAGCAGCACTTCGCCAGTTTCGCGGTTGACGACATCGGCGACGCTGTAAGCGCCTTCGAGATCGGCAAGGGCCGCGCGAACCTGGGTGATGCGCGCCTTGATCAGTTCCTTGAAGAGAGTTTCCGTGATGCGCTTGTGGGCACCAACGATGATCTCTTCGGATTTCGGGTTGCGGATTTCGTGGGTCAGCTTGCGATCCACCATTCCGGGCGAAACGTTCCAGAGAAGTTCCTTTTCGCGCAGAGAGATGCGCTCCACCTGATAAAAGGTGCGGAGGATTTCTTCATTCGATTTCATGCCCAACGCGCGGAGGAAGATGGAGCCGAGGAACTTGCGCTTGCGATCGATGCGC
>CAYOOS010000431.1:0-4123 GCA_964405585.1 uncultured Acidobacteriaceae bacterium
CTCTTCGATCGCCTCTTAGGCGTGCCCGCGATCGCCGTCAATAACAACGCTGCGGTCATCTTTTTGGCCCTTGCCGACGGCATTCGACGGCGAGGTGGTGGTCTCCCGCGGTGAACTGATCGAGATCGGCGGCGGGTTCCGCATTCCCGAGATCATGGCGCGCTCGGGCGCGACGCTACGCGAAGTCGGCGCCACCAACCGCACCCACATCGACGATTACCGCGCCACGATCAACGATCGCACTCGCCTGCTGCTGCGCGTGCACCCCAGCAATTTTCGGATGTCGGGATTCATGGCCCGCGTGGAACTGCGCGAACTTACAGCGCTCGGACGCGAACGCGGTCTGCCGGTTTATGAGGATCTGGGGAGCGGCTGCCTGGTCGACCTGCGGGCCTTCGGCATCGACGAACCGCTCGTCGCCGATAGTCTCAGAGCGGGCGCGGATCTCGTCTCTTTCAGCAGCGACAAGCTACTGGGCGGTCCGCAAGCGGGAATCCTGGCAGGGAGTGCCGAAATCGTAGCACGTCTGCGCCGCAATCCGCTCTTCCGTGCGCTCAGGCTCGATAAGCTGATTTACCAGTCGCCGGAAAAAACCTTGCGCAATCTACTGCTGGAGCGGTGGGAAGCCGTGCCGGCGCTGGCGACGATCCGGCAATCGGCCGACGAGATCCGGCGACGATAAGGACGGCCCCGGCCAACAGCTAGCCGTCCCTCACCGGCCTAAACGGAAACTGGCGCTCAGTAGCCAGCGTTGCCCGAATCGCTGGAACCAGGCTGTCCAATTCCGGCACGGGGGGGATGCTGTAAGCCGCACGGGGCGAAGTGAGCGGCGCTGTGCAGTCGGGCGGGGTGTCTGGCAAGGATTCGTCGGGATAATAGGGCATCCCGCCATCTGGAATGCCCCATACTACAATTCGTTACTGCTTGTCGAAAACGTTTGTCGAGGCTTCAGGCTGGCCCTCGGCGCTGGTGCCTTCGGAAGTCTGCGTCAGCGTCTTGCCGTCCTTGGAAATGACGTTTTGCCCCGTAGCTTGGTACTTCCCGCCGGTCTTTTTCACTTCCCAACTCGTCGTATTCGCATCGATCCGTTTAACGGAAATCGTGTCGAATGGAAGTCCTTTATCTCCCGTTGAATATTCCTTGCCGTCGTAGTTGTAGCTGTACGTGCCCTCGTTAGGAGTACCGTCCGTAAATTGTCCGGTCCGTGTCACCTTAACTCCACCGTCAGGCCTTGCCTCCCGCACATCGGTTTGGCTCTTGATTGGGTTGGTACTTGTGGTCTTGGACTTGGCGGCATTGAACTTCCAAGTTGCCGCCGAGCTATCCGCCCCAAACATCCCGATGGCCGTGATCGCCGTGCCGATAAATACCTTTGCCAAAATATTTCTCATTCGTGTGATTCCTCTCAGTGGTTGAACTTCGCCGGGATAGCTGTTTGAGTTGCAGTGCTGCTCAGTGCAGCATCGTTGGCAGGAACAATACAATCCGGCTGATCGCCCCAACAGCATTCCCTCAATCAACCGGGTCTCAAGCATAGCACAAGCGGACGGAAAATCCGTCCTTCTTCTGAATCTGCGGCAGCGGGGCGCTGCGATTTCCCAGCCGCCGCCGTGTTGACACCCATCCCCCGGCTGAGCCGGTTTACGTGCGATTGCGGCCACTATCGGATGCTATCCAGGTGCGCAGCGCATCGGACCCGGCTCTGTCCGAAATTCACTCCCCGCTCTGCCTGTGATCCGGATCTCTGGTTAGGGCGACGTGGAAGGCGTGAAGCGGGCGGCTACGAAGTTCGAGTTCATTCAGGAACCGTTCGTGCCGGAGGCGATTTCGATGGCCGTGAAGAAGACGCTTGGATCGGTGGACGCCCAGGCGTGTCAAGTACCTGAACCCGGCGTACTAGCATCAAAGTTGTGCGCCGATGTTCGAAGGCCGATTACCTCAGTTTGGCCTGGAGTTCGTCCCTGTGGCGCCAATGCTGCGAGCCCGACTTCACGCTACGGAGCGCTTCGTTCGGATCGAACGGCGTAGCCAGCACGTCCCAAGCACCCAGGTTCAGAGCTTCAGCCCAAAGGTGCTCGTCTGCCAGCCTGGAAGCGACGATCAACGATGGCGGATTTGGCAGGGCTTTGATATCTTCCAACATGTCCATCCATGTTCCCGGCAGCAAGTCACGCTCACAGACAACAGCGGCGATGTCATGCTGCTGCAATAAGAGCCGAGCCGACACAAGATCTCGGGCCTTGAGTACCGTCACTGATGAATCACCGACGATGGCTTCCAGGGACAGGTGATCCGCATCGAGCGGGCTGACGGAGAGAACGGTGGATGTCTTTTCGATTTCCAGCTGCTTTAGCATGACGGGTTACCTCCTATCGTTCTGGCAGCGGACGGGACTTGTTGAGAGACGCCAATTGTTTGGTACAACGCACTGGCGCTACGCCCTTAACTTCGGCAACACTATTTCCGAGGCCACAGATCGACCGTACTAGAAGGTGTAAGACTATACCCGAATGTAGTGCCTGTCAATAAGACCTTTGATAGTGTATTCGGATATTGTCGGCCTTCGGACCCTGCGATCCCGTTTTGCCGTGGTCGTCATTGCTGTACCGAAATCAGTGTGAAGCGCTGTCGTAACAACCTGTATCGCTGACTTATAACGCTAAAAACAGGAGTCGGACGGCCACCGATTCAAGGCCGAAATGGACTTGCGTGCGCCGTCTAACGCCCTCTTCGTAATCGTGACGGATAGTACAAACTTCAGTTCATAAATCGTAACGAGATTAACCTTCTATAGCTAACTGAAGTAGGCAGAGGGCCGATCAGGTGAAGAATGTCACCTCACACGTTACCCGCTCGCCTACGATGCAGCTGCGGGCGGGCTAGGTGGACCTTCAGGACTTTGCCGTGGAGATCCGTGCCGTCGAGTGCGACGATGGCTTTTTCGGCCCTGGCGTCGGTCTTCATCTCAATGAATCCGAACCCTCTGGATAGGCCAGTCCATCGATCAGTCATCATCCTGAACCGTCGAACTATGCCATGCTTTTCAAAAAGTGGTCGGATATCGTGCTCGGTCACGTTTGGATGGAGGTTTCCAACAAGAATGTTGTTCACAATGGGTCCTTTCATTTACGTCGAAGTGCAATCACGAGGCAGCAAACTCTTCTCTTCCGCTCAAACTCATTTTTGCTGCCGGCGGCGAAGAGATATGCGGACGTGTGCCCTTCGTACCGGCGCCGTTCGATCTCGGCATTCACAAATTCGGAGTTTCCTTCGATTCGTTCGATCATACCGTCTACCACGATTGCGTGGAGCACAATTCACCTTCGGTCTAAGGGAAGATGTTCGAGCCATTCTACCGGGTGTGAGCGAAAGTCTGAGTTCCGCTCAAAAACATCCGCCCATTTCCGGTCATCGCCTCTGAAATTGAGGAAGGTTCCGACTGTGCCCTGGTAAGGCCCCCTCGCAAGAAAGACCGAATCGCCCAGACGAAATGTTGCTTGAAAAACATCGGGCGGTTGTAGGGTTTGGGAGCGCGGCATATAATTCCGTCCTTTCTGGCAGGAGACATCAGGGACGGACGATTTGGCGTGGCCGGTGAAGCGCTATACCGCACGGCTCTTGGTGGGAGATGCCGCCTTTATTGTAGTCCTTATCTTCGCGCTGCGTCGATTTATCTTCACATGCTTCGCAACTCCAATTAGCCTGAATCGTCAACCAGCTCCATGTTCCCCGCACCGAACAGCGCCTTCGAGCCGTTTGTTTTGATGAGTCCGTGCGCGTGAAGCCTGGGTTGAATTCCGGACATTTGGCCGCTGTTGAATTTGAGGGAGCCGAGCGCGAAGGGCTCGGTTTTGAACGCGGCCGATGGTGACGAATCGTTTCGAGTTCCAAAGCTGGTCCGGTTCAACTTCTTCGCCTTCTGAATCGGCCACTACCATCTGTTGCGCCTCCGAAACCTGTCGGGTACCATCGAGTCTTGAACGCAAGCGAGAAATTGCGCGACCTGCCGGCGGTGCATGAGGTGCTCGATCGTCTCGCTCGCTCGTCCGCGCGGTATCCGCACGCGCTGTTGGTGGCCGAAATCCGCGCCGTTCTCGACGAGATGCGCGCCGAGATTCTCGCC
>CAYOOS010000432.1:0-4122 GCA_964405585.1 uncultured Acidobacteriaceae bacterium
GGAGAACGTCTGAAGCGTGAGCGCGAGCTTCGCGAGGTCACGTTGGAAGAAATTACCGCGGCCACGCGCATCGGACCCCGCTTCCTGGAAGCCCTGGAAAACGAAGAGTGGAACAAGCTCCCCGGCGGCGTTTTCAATCGCGGCTTTGTGCGCTCCGTGGCGCGCTATCTGGGCCTGGACGAAGAAGCCCTCCTCGGGGAATATGATCTGGCCCACGGCGTTCAAGTTTCCCCTGCCCCGCTGCCACCCGAAAAACGCTTTTCCTCGGGCTCCAAGTGGATTCCCTTTCTCCTTTTCATCGGCCTGCTGATTCTCCTTTTCTCCGCCGCCATCGGTGGCATCTATGCCTGGCGTCATTACGCTGCGCGGCGCGCTCAGAAGCTATCCATGGCTTCTGCCCCAACCGCCGCAAACACATTGCTCGCGCCCGCTTCCAGCTCACCGGCCAGCGAACAAAAGCAAGATGCTCTCTCCACTTCGCAGGAACAGCCGCTCGATCTGCTCGTCTCCGCCAGCGCCGCTACCCGCGTGCGCATTGTTGGCGATGGCCAGTTGCTATTCGAGGGCGAATTCCCCACGGGCGAAAATCGTCATTATCGGGCTACCGGTGAATTTGAGGTCACTGCCGCGGACTCCAGCGCGGTGTTGCTGGAATTGAACGGGCAGGCTATGCCGCCTCTTGGTGCTCCGGGCGCGTCGGGTACAATGACCTTAGGTCGCAAGGACCTTAGGCAGGCAACCGGTGGAAACTCTCAGCCCTGAAGTACTCGAAGATCTACGCCACGGGCGTGCACCGCGCGAACGAAAGCTCGCCGTCTGCAGCACTGGCGCTCATATCCCTCCCGTGGATCGCGTCGAAATCCTCGCGGTGCTCGCGCAGGATGGCGATGAACTGGTCTCCTCTCGCGCTCAGGAGGCGCTTCTGTCGGATGCGCCGGAACTTTTTCTGGAAGCGATGGGCCGCGAGCATCCTTTGCCCGCGCTCTTCACCTACGTGGCCAAGAATTTTGCCACCAAGCCCGCCATGGTGGACGCCCTCATCGCCAACAAGAATTGTCCCGGGGAACAACTTGCCGTTGTTGTTCCGCGCATGACCGCGGCTAACGTTGAATCGCTTTTTGACGAACTCGATCGCGTCACCCTTTGCCACACTCTTGCTGTTGCCCTGGAGCACTACGCCGGCATTACCGCCGATCAAAAGAGCACTCTGCTGGAACTCCGCAGCACCGCGATTGACGAAACTCGCCTCGCGGACGCCGCCGCCGAAGCCGAACCCGATCCTGTCCGGCGTCAGACGCTCCTTCAGCAGATCAGCCGCATGACCGTTTCCCAGCGCGTGCAGTTCGCCATGAAAGGCGGCTCGGAAGCCCGCCGCACCTTGATCCGCGACTCCAACAAAGTCGTGCAGCGCGCTGTGCTACAATCCCCGCGCCTTACCGATCAGGAGGTGGAAGCCTTCGCCTCCATGGCCAGTCTCACCGATGAAATTCTTCGTTTGATTGCCACCAACCGGAATTTCCGCAAGAACTACGTCGTCGTGCGCAACCTGATGAACAATCCCAAGACGCCTCTCGACGTCAGCCTGCACATGCTTCCCATCTTGAATGCCCTCGACCTCAAGCGCCTCTCCATGAACAAGAATATTCCGGAGACGCTGCGCACCACCGCTCAAAAACTCATGCGCACGCGCGCTGATCTCAAGCGCTAATCCGAACTGTCCCCGCACTGGTCTCCCTCGCCGAGGCTTCTCTTTTATCCCACCCAAATGTTCGCCAGGCGTACACTACACTCATCTTCATTCAGCGGAGGTGCACAAGATGTTTCCTCGCCCAGTAACGCGCCTGATTTCCCTCGCAACGCTCCTTGCAGCGGCCTGGTCTCTACTTTTGCTGTCGCAGGTTTCACTGCGCGCCGCTTCCGACCCTTGGACCGCCTCGCAAACGGTGCAACCCGCGGACTTGCTCAAGGAACTCGATAATTCCAAATCCGCTCCCACCGTTGTTTTCGTGGGCTTCAAGCGCCTCTACACCTCCGGCCACATCAAGGGCGCGCAGTACCACGGCACCGCGGGCAATGAAGCGGGCCTCCAGGAACTCAAGACCTGGGCCTCTACTCTTCCCCGTTCCACGAATCTCGTCATTTATTGTGGTTGCTGCCCGATGGAACGCTGCCCCAACGTCCGCCCCGCTTTCACCGCGCTTTACGAGCTGGGATTCACCAAGCTTCGCGTCCTCATTCTGCCCGAGGATTTTGCAGCCGACTGGGCCGATAAGGGCTATCCCTACGACAAAGGCCAGTAGTTTTCTCGCCCCTTGTCAGCCCTCGGCTTGAGAAGCAATTCGCCCACCTGAAAATCCTTTTACACATCGCTCCATCTAACCCGTTACACTCGTCCCTGTCATTGACTTGCTGATTGAGGTCTCCATGAAAGTATTCACACGACTTTTTCTCGCTCTCGTCGCCGGCGGCTTTTTCCTTTCTTCCGCCCACGCACAATCCCAACCCGTCGCGCTCGATCTGAAGGCCTCCATCCCCTTCCACTTCGTCGCTTTCGGCGACACCCGCTTCCACGACCCTGCGGACACCCAACCCGCGAATCCTGAAATTCGTCATGCGCTCGTTACGGCGATTGCCGGCGAAAATCCCGCCTTCATCTCCATCGGTGGGGACATTGTGCTGGACGGCGACAGCGTGAAGGACTGGGAAGTTTGGGACGCGGAAACTTCTCTTTGGCGGGAACGCAAAATCCCGGTCTATCCCGCGCTTGGCAATCACGATGTGCACGGCAACCTGGATACGGCTCTGGCCAACTACTACCAGCGTTTTCCGGACATCCAGAAGAACCTCTTCTACTCCGCGCGTGTCGCCAATTCGCTCATGCTCGTTCTTGACAGCAATATCGACGAACTCACCGGTCCTCAGGGCGCCTGGCTAACCGTACAACTCGATCATCTTCCCGCCGACGTGGATTTCGTCTTTTTCGTTTTTCACCATCCTCCCTACACCAGCTCGTCCGACAATAAAATATATGGCGGCGGACATTCCGCGCGCCCGGCCGAACAGGCCTTCGCCAAGATGATTGAAGACCGCCAGCAGCGCACCCGCGCGCGCTTCATCGTCTTCAATGGCCACGTCCACAATTACGAGCGCCACGAACATGGCGGCGTCACATACTTCGTAACGGGCGGTGGCGGCGCACGTCCTTACCTCATTCCGCGCGCGCCCGACGACCCTTATAAAGACATGGGCATCAACTACCACTACCTCCTCGTCGAGGTGGATCACACCGCCACGAAAATAACCATGCACAAGTTGGAGATCAAGGACGGCTCGCCCGTGTGGACCACTCCGGATACCGTCACGATTCGCGTTCCCGCAGCCGCAGCCGCCAAAGCCGCCGCCGGAAAAGCTCATTGATGCCCTGAACCTCGGCTGAATCGTCCCCTGCTTCCGTAAAGAAAACTTCTACGCTAGACTAGCGGCTCTCAAAACCCCGCTCGCCTGATTACTTTCGAGATTTCGCGGAAACGCTGGCCCGCACTTACCATCTGGGCCGATGCCTCGAATGGGAACGGACGTTTCGGGTACACAGGCTAGGATTCACCAATGAACATCGAACAACTCCGCAAACTCTGCCTCGCCTTTCCCGCTGTCACGGAACAAATCCAATGGGAAGACGACCTCCTCTTCAAGGTCGCCGGCAAGATGTTCGCTGTTACCCGGCTGGAGCCTGCCCCCGTCTGGCTCTCGCTGAAAGTCACCCCGGAAAAATTTGATGAACTCACGGAGCGTCCCGGCATTATCCCCGCTCCCTATCTCGCGCGCGCCAAATGGATCGCTCTGGAATCCCCCGAATCTCTCTCTGCCGCCGAACTCGCGCCTCTTCTTCGCGCCTCGTACGATCTGGTGGTTGCCAAACGTCCCCGCAGAACGCGCGAATCCCTTCTGCAGGGCAAAACACATGATTCCTCTGTCCGTCGCATCTCTCGCAAGCGGAAACGCCACAAGTCGCACGTGGGCAAAAAGCGCGCCAAGTAACAGCGCACTCGCCAGCGCAAACACACCTCAGCGCAAAGGTCGCTTCGATTGCTTCTGATCAGGGTTTATTTCAGAAGGGTTCTT
>CAYOOS010000433.1:0-4121 GCA_964405585.1 uncultured Acidobacteriaceae bacterium
CTTTTGGAGTACCTGCTGGATTACCTCCACGAATTCATCGAGCTTTTGCAATTCCGAGGGGCTGAGTGCGCGCAGGCCGTTGGCGAGGACTTCCACGCGGCGCCTGCGGCCTTCGAGCAGAATGCGCGTGCCTTCGTTTGTTGCCGCAATTTGCGCGCTGCGCTTGTCCTGCCCGGTGCGCCGCCGCACTAAATTCGCACGTTCGAGCCCCGCAACGATACGGCTCATGGTGGGAGGGCGAACCTGTTCGGCGGCGGCCAGCTCGCCGATGGAACGCGGGCCTCCGAATACCAGCACAGAGAGAGCGGAGAGTTGTGCGGGGCCAATGCCGCTGGCGCGGTCCACAACGCGGAGGCGGCGCAGCAGGTGGATGGCGGTGGAATGGAGGCGGTCGGCTACCGCCGCGGGGTCAGGGGAAGGACTAAGATTGCGCTTGCGTTTTGCCATCGAATATAGTTAGCTATGCTACCTAATTTCCCGGTGGAGGTACAGACCAATGGTTGCACCAAATCCCGCTGTAACACCTGGCCCCGTCATCTCCAACATCGGGCAGATCGCAATTCGCGTGCACGATCTGGCGCGTGCCATCGCATTCTACAGGGACACGCTCGGACTGCCATTTCTTTTCGCGACACCGGACCTGGGATTTTTCAATTGTGGCGGGGTGAGGCTGATGTTATCGCGCCCGGAAAAACCAGAGTTCGATCATCCCGGCTCGGTGCTCTATTTTCGAGTGCCGAATATTACGGAGGCGCACCGCAATTTGCGCGACAAGGGCACGCAAATGGTGGATGAACCGCACCTCATCGCGCGTATGCCCGATCACGAATTGTGGATGTGCTTCTTCCACGATTCGGAGGAGAATCTGCTCGGGCTGATGAGCGAGGTGCGAATTGAGAAATAAGATGCTTGTTTGTTTGCTGCTCGTGGCGTGGGGAGCAGCGTGCGCGACCGCCGCGGAAACACGAAGCGGGACGTTTACGACCAGTGATGGGGTGAAACTGCACTATTTGGAAGCGGGGAAAGGGCCAGCGATTGTTTTTGTACCGGGGTGGACCATGCCTGCATGGATTTGGGAGAACCAAATCCAGCATTTCTCTGAGCATTACCACGTGATTGCTCTGGACCCGCGCTCGCAAGGCGAATCGGAAAAAGCCCCGGAAGGGAATTACATGGAGCGGCGCGCGAAGGACATCCAGGAATTGATCGAGAACCGAAAACTCGCGCCAGTGGTGTTAGTTGGCTGGTCGCTGGCCGTGCCCGAATTGCTGAGCTACGCGGAACAATTTGGCGGCGGTAACGTGCGGGGCTACGTTTTGGTGGATGGAATCACATGGGAAAAACGGGACATGGAATTCGTCGGAGCTATGCTGGGGATGTACCAACAGCTTCATGCGAACCGGCAGCCGTTCACAGAGCGTTTTGTGCGCAGCATGTACAAGAAGCCGCAGAGCGAAGAGTACATCGCGCGGGTGATCGCGGCATCGCTGTTGATGCCGACCGATAGCGCCGTTGCAGCCAGCCTGAGTTCGATTAGCCGGGCAGATTGGAGGCCGGCTATGGCCAAACTGGACCGGCCCGTCCTGGTAATGTGCGAAACTGCGATTCAGGCCATGACCGCGGATCCCATCAAGAAAAATGTGCCTACGGCTCAGGTGGAACCGTTTGCCGATGCGGGGCACGCGCTTTTTGTGGATGACGCGGAGAAGTTCAACAACGTGTTGGAAGAATTTGTGAAGAAGTTGCCGACGAATTGATTCCAGTTTGAACCATCTAGGATTCTTCGAGATTCGAGAGCTTGCGAGCGGGCTTTTCTTTTCCCTAAGGGAATGGCGTGTCCTGAGCAGTGGGGGCACGATCCTCAGTCGTGTAATGAAAGTTGCCTGACTGGTCTGTGAAGAAGCTCCTGGTTTCTCCACGTTCAAAACGCTGTGGGCGTGCCGCGACGGTATACTTCGTTACGCGGCCATCCGGGCCGGGGGGAGTCGCGATTAGCGTGATGATGTAGCCACTTTTCGTCCCGGATGCAAGGACAGCATCTATCAAGGCTGCACCTGGGGGCGGTCCTAGCATCTTGAGAGACGCCGCGAAGCCCTCCGTGGGGTGGTCCTGCGCATAGATGGTTTGAGCCGTGTTGATAGTCCGAAGAGAGGCGATAGAACTTGCTTCATTCGCGGCACGGGCTGGGCGAAAAAGGTGGGGAAGGAATATGACGCAGAGTGATATGCCAATGGCTGGTAGCCAGAGCCGCATCGCCAGGATGTGCCAGTCATCCGAATTCCGCTGCATTGAGTAGTAAGCCTTTATGGCAGTGATGACCAACGTTATCTGCAGCATGCTGATTGCGCAGAATAATGCTGCAATTGCCCAATCCGGGTCCTGCCAAGCTGAGCGATCCGAGATTGGATAGGTAGCCAGGGCAAAGATGAAGAAACCCCAGCTTATGCCCAGGGCCAAGCCTTTCTTGACCGTCTCTGGATCCGAACGCGCGGCAAGACGCAAATTCCAGAGAACTAGAAGATATGGTAGCCACAGAATCGCCGAGAGAATCAGCGGGATCAGATCTCGATAATCATGGCGTTCGTAGAGATTTGTGAGGGCTATCCACACCAAGGGCGTGAGAATTAGCACCAAGGAAAAGAGGGCCTCGGTTCGCGTGATTCGTAGCCATAGCCAGCTCATGAGAGCCACCTTAACTGATTAGATTAGACGGATGGCAAAATAAGACGCGTGGATGTGCGACAAACGAAAATGAAAGTGCCAGGAGGATTCTGCGCGCGGCGAAAATCAGTTGGTCTGCGCGAGATGGGGTCCAGCGTGCTGGACCCCTACAGGTAAAAGAAAAAGGGCGACCGGAGAACCGGCCGCCCTTTTTGGTTGTGTTTATTTGAATGGGCTGAAGCCTAGTACATGCCGCCCATGCCGCCCGGTCCACCGGGACCGCCGGCAGCCGCAGCCTTCTTGTCGTCTTCCTTGAGTTCGGCCACCAGAGCTTCCGTGGTGAGCATAAGGCCAGCGATAGATGCGGCGTTCTGCAGCGCAAGGCGAGTCACCTTGGCTGGATCGATCACGCCCATCTTGACCATGTCGCCGTAGTCGCCGGTTTCCGCGTTGTAGCCGAAGTTGTCTTCCTTGGATTCGCGGATTTTGCCGATCACGACAGCGCCTTCAGCTCCGGCGTTGTGCGCGATTTGGCGGGCGGGCTCTTCGAGAGCGCGCTTCACGATACCAACGCCCACGAGTTCATCGCCCTCGGCCTTGAGTTTGTCGAGCACGTTCAGGCAACGCAGCAACGCCGAGCCGCCGCCGGGAACGATGCCTTCCTCAACGGCTGCGCGGGTGGCGTGCATCGCGTCTTCGACGCGTGCTTTCTTTTCCTTGAGTTCGGTTTCGGTCGCAGCGCCAACCTTGATCACAGCCACGCCGCCGACGAGCTTGGCGAGGCGCTCTTGGAGCTTCTCGCGGTCGTAGTCGGAGGTGGTGTTCTCTACCTGCTGGCGGATCTGCTTCACGCGGCCCTCGATTTCGCCGGCCTTGCCAGAACCCTCGACGATGGTGGTGTTGTCCTTGTCGATGGTCACTTTCTTGGCCTTGCCGAGGTCTTCGATCTTGACGTTTTCGAGCTTGATGCCGAGGTCTTCGGTAATGGCCTTGCCGCCGGTCAGGGTGGCAATGTCCTCGAGCATGGCCTTGCGGCGATCGCCAAAGCCAGGGGCCTTGACGGCGCTGCACTGCAGCGTGCCGCGCAGCTTGTTCACCACCAGGGTGGCCAGGGCTTCGCCCTCGACGTCCTCAGCGATGATCAGCAGGGGCTTGCCGCTCTTGGCAATCTGCTCGAGCAGGGGAAGGAGGTCCTTCATAGAGCTGATCTTCTTCTCGTGAATGAGAATCAGAGCATTCTCCAGGACGCATTCCATGCGGTCCGGATCGGTAATGAAGTAAGGGGAGAGGTAGCCGCGGTCAAACTGCATGCCCTCGACGACTTCCAGCGTGGTCTCCATGGTCTTGGACTCTTCCACGGTGATGACGCCGTCCTTACCGACCTTCTTCATGGCTTCGGCGATGATGCTGCCGATCTGCTTGTCGTTATTGGCAGAAATGGTGCCACCCTGAGCGATCAT
>CAYOOS010000434.1:0-4119 GCA_964405585.1 uncultured Acidobacteriaceae bacterium
CAGAGCATTTCCGGCAAGGTGAGCGATCCACAGGGGAGCCCTGTAGCGAACGCGGCGGTGATCGTAGTTTCTGAAGATGGAAAACTTGTCCAACAGAAGTCCACGGGTGTCGATGGCCAGTTCACGTTCCAGAACATCCCGCCGGGCAAATATACGTTGAAGCTAAGTGTGGCCGGCTTTGACCCGGTGAGCCAGCCCTTCGTCATTCGCGAAGGCGAGCCTCTCATCCTCAACATTCAACTGAAGCTCGCAGCCGCCAAGCAAGAAGTGCGAGTTTCCACCGATGTCCGCGATGTGAATGTAGCTTCTCCCGATCCCGCGCAACGACTGCTCATTCGTCAGGAAACCCTAGACGCCAATCCGGGCCGCCCGGGGGCGCCGGTCTCCATTCCCGGACTTCCGATCGAAACCGCTTCGGGCGGTATCAAAGCTCCGCAATATTTCGCGCCCGGCGTTGCGGGTGACCATGGCGAACCCATCGCCTCCTACCTTCAGGTCGGAAGCTACCTCGTTTCCAACAATCTTTCCGCTAACGCGCATGGCAATGGCTACGCCGACCCAAACATCCTTGTTCCCCAGGTCATCGAAAGTGTTCAGGTGGATGGTGGCGCGTTCAACGTGCGGGAAGGCAATCATTCGCAGAATCTTTCGGCCACATACGGCTTGCGCCCGCGGCTCGATCCATTCCTCACTCTAACGGGTGACTATCGCGACCTCGATCTCGCATCCGGATGGAGCCCGGATGGTTCCAGTGAGCGCTCCTGGATTGTGGTGCAAGCCTCGTATGGCAACGGTTTTCTTGACCGCCTGGAACACCGCCAGCAATACAAAATCAATGGCTTTCGGGAATTTCGGTTCGGCCAGCATGACCTCACACTTTTTGGCATCGGCTACTACGGCTTTTCCTTCGTCCCCGGTCTTGTCCCCATCGGCATTCCTGACTTGCACGACACCATTGATCCTCGTCAAAAGGACCAGACTCATACCGGCCTCGTCGCTCTCAACGACGTCTGGCATCTCACCACTTCCCAACAGCTTCAGCTCTCCGCTTTCTTCCGCACCTACAATCTCTCGCTCTTCTCCAATTTCGGCGACGGCCTGATCCGCCAAAGTGAATTCCGCACCGTGACCGGCAGCAATGCCACCTACACCAATAAATTCAGCGATTTCTTCTCTCTGTTAGCTGGTGTGGATTTCCAACGCGACGCCCCTCGCCGCGACGATCTGGACCATTACGCTTCCACCAACCCCGCCGTCTACGGCTCGTTCGACAAAGTAGCCGCCAACAACATCACCATTGGGGACCTGTCACCCTATTTGGCCTTCCAGGGCGCTCTCGCCCACTATCTCCGTTACTATTTCGGTTGGCGCCGCGACGAAATCGATATTAACAACGACGATTTGCTGGTTCCTGCGCATTCCTTCCAAACGTGGGCTGGCGTCAATAATCCAAAGGCCACAATTTCTTTTCTTCCCAAAGATCATTCCTGGCTGCCCATTGTTTCCCTGAGTGCTGGCGAAGCTTTCTTCACCAACGATCCCAGGATCGGCACGGGCACAACGCAAGGCACTCTCGTCAGCCGCTCCCACTCCTATCAACTGGTGGCCAGTAAAACGCTGGCCGCAACCGAATTCCGTCTCACCCTGGCGCACACCACCACGGAAGCGTCTCTCGCGAAAATCGATCCGGACACCGGGCTGCAGTACAACGAAGGACCCGGCCGTTTGCGCTACATGACGCTCGCCGCCCGCCATTATTTTGGTTTTGGCATGCTACAGGCGTCCTATTCCCAAGCCGACGCGCGCGACTTGTCCGATGGCACGCCAACGCCGGAAGCTCCGCGCCTGATCGTGGACGCACTCGCCACCTTCGATCGTCTGCCATTTCATTTGCGAGCGCGGAGCGAGTTTGAATATGTAGGAGCAAAACCTCTGGGCGATGGTTTCATTGGCGTGCCAAACACAGAAGTCCGCGGCGCGCTTCTTCGTTCCTTCCATCAAGGTCGCATGGACCTGGGAGTGAACTTCCTGATTGCCAAGGGTTATACCGGGCAAACCACCGAAGTCCTGGCCCTTCCCGATGACACCGCTCCCTTTGAACGCATCGTCGGCGTGCGCATGCCCTCCTATCTCAGCGTCTCCTACACCTACCGTTTTCAGCCGCGGCCATCGCAGTAGCCCACTTCTGCTCACACCGGCAAACGCGCACGCGATAGAGCACTACTGTTTGTAGAGCATGATCCTATGCAAACGATGCGGCTGACTATTTGGCTGGACGCCAGCCTGCCTTGGCGCTATTATGCGCAGCGCGCCAGTCTTGTTCACGTGGGAACGTGCAACAACGCCCACTGGCATTTCGCTTGGTAGAGTCCGCCGAAGAAAACATCTCAGCAACCCGGGAGTGTGAATCATGTATCGCCCTGCCTCCACGATTTTTTCTGCAGTTCTTGCGTTTGTCTCCATCCTGCTTCTTGCTGTGCCAGAAATTTTGAACGCCCAAACCCCGGATCCTCCCATCCCCGCCAGCCACATTCGGATTCATTACTTTCGGCCGGACGGCAACTACAGCGGCTGGACCGTCTACGCCTTCGATAACACCACGGAAGACACCGGCAACTATGGCGGCGGGCCCGTCCAGGTGACGGGCACGGACAGCTTCGGCGTGTATTTTGATGTCGGCGTGACCACCGGCGCACAAGAGGTTGGCATCATTATTCACAACCCAACGGCAGCCGGCGGCGACCAGAAGGACACGCCCAACAATTTGTTTGTCGATCCCGCGACGCAAGGGATTGAATTCTGGGCCTACTCTGGAATTGCGAAGCTGTATAACACGGCACCCAGCTTGACCAATCCCACCGCCATCCTCCCCGGATACGTCCGTGTCCACTACCACCGGGTGGACGGGAACTACAGCGGCTGGACCATCTACGCCTTCTATGACACGACCGAGTATCCGGGCGACTACAACAGCGGCCTCGTACCTCCTACCAACTCCGACGCCTTCGGAGTCTATTTCGACGTCGCCGTTGTCCCCAATGCTCAGAATCTTGGCCTGATCATTCACAATCCTTCCGCGCCGGGCGGCGACCAGAAAGATCCCGGGCCGAATGAATTCGTCGATCCTTCCACGGAAGGTTTCGAGTATTGGGGCTACACGGGGATCGGCAAGCTGTACAAAAGTGCACCGAGCCTCAGCGATCCCACGGCTCTGCTGCCGGGATACGCTCGCATTCACTATTACCGGCCTGACGGTGACTATTCCAACTGGACTTGCTATGCCTTTGAAGACACTGCCGAATACACCGGCGATTACAACGACGGACTGACCGGAGTCACCAGCATGGACTCCTATGGCGCGTACTTCGACATCAGTCTGATTCCCAACGCGCAGAATCTCGGCTTCATCATCCACAACATTTCCACCGGGGTTAAAGATCCCGGACCTAACATGTATCTGGTTGTCGGCACCTCTTCCCAGGCCTGGGCAATTTCCGGCAACGCGACGGTCTTCACGACGACGCCGACTCCCACACAAATATTGGACAGTCTGCTGAACGTTGAGCAGGCCTACTGGCTGGATCGCCAGCGAGTCGCCATCCAGCCACAATTTGCTCAGAGTGGCGATACCTATGCCATCACCTCCAGCCTGACGGGAGGCCTCTCGGTGACGACCACCGGCATCACGGGTGGAACCAGCATTCCGCTCACCGTGGGCGGAAGCCTGACTCCAGCCGAACTGGTCCGCTACCCGCAATTGGGCGGATATACAGTCCTGCAACTGCCGTCAACTGTTTCGCTCGCGACTATACAGACGGCGCTCGAAGGTCAGCTCGCGTTTTCGGCCATCAGCTCGAGTGGTTCGCTTACTTATGCCACCGGCATCCAGTTTGCCGGCGTCCTGGACGACCTTTACTACTATCCAGGCAAACTCGGCGTCGTCATTCGCCATGGCGACGATCCCAACTGGCACGACTGGGCCGATGACGAAAACTACGACGTGAAGCTGAAAGTCTGGGCCCCCACCGCTCAGAGCGTCTCGCTGCAGATTTTCGACCATGAAACCGACGCCACACCGTCCGCAACCATTCCCATGCATGAACACAACGGCGTCTGGGT
>CAYOOS010000435.1:0-4110 GCA_964405585.1 uncultured Acidobacteriaceae bacterium
CTGGGTGGCTGGTAAAGCTCATGATCGCCGGGGCCGCGGCTGGCTGGTTTCTTCACTGACATTCAGCAGCTTAAGGAGCCAGGCTGAAAATTATATTGACCGTGGTGTCGACTTCAATCGGGTCGCCGTTGAGGAGAGTGGGAGTGTAGCGCCACTGGCTGACGGCTTCGACGGCGGAGCGCGCGAGATCGGGATCGACTTGGCTGTTCATGACGCGAAGTGAGAGAGGTTTGCCGTTCGTGCCGATAACGGCATGGAGCACGACTGTGCCTTGCACACCCGCTGATCTGGCGGACTCAGGATAGATGGGCTGGACCTTCGTTATGATTTTGGCGGCCTCGACGCTGCCGCCGATCTGCAGACGGGAGGGCTTGCCGTTTGTTTTTTCAACCACAACTGGTTTTGCCCTGTTGTCTGGAACAACCATGGCTTCTTCGGTGATCGCACCCACTTGCAGTATGAGCGCTGTTGTGAAATCCCGACCGGCATCAAGCGAGACTTGCGGTACCTCATAAGTTTCGAAACCGGGCTTCAAAACCTGCAGCTCATAATTCCCTGCCGGCAAAGCTTTGAAGAAGAAATTGCCATCGCGGTCGGAGGTAGTCATATCAATGGTATTGGCTTCGTGGTTGGACAGGATGACCGTGGCGTTGGCAACACCGGTTCCGCTCGGATCGTGAATGGAGCCGGAAGCTTTGCCGGAAAGATTCTGCGCGGTGAGCCGCAATGCGGCTAGAGGCAGCAGGAACGTGAGAGCGAGGAACGGAATGAGGAGTTTTATTTTCAGAGACAAACGGTCCCGATTGATGGACGGATTCAGCATAGCGGCAAATCTCCTTTCGAGATTGGATGGACGCGCGATGGCCAAAGCAGTTGACCAGGCGCGCCCGGAGTTTTCGAGTGTCCTTGCGAGATCGAGTAGTTCGCTGGCGTAGTGGGATGGCGCGATTCCGGAGAGGAGAACGGCGTCATCGCAGGCGCGTTCGCTTTCCTGGCGAAGGCGCGCGGCGGCCAGCCAAGCGAGGGGATGGAACCAGTAGATGGCGCGTGTGAGCTCGGCGCAAATTTGCAGGAGCCAGTCGTTGCGGGCGATGTGCGCGAGTTCATGGGAGAGGACGATCCGGCGGCGCTCTTCGGGCCAATCGGCAACGCCTGAGGGCAGCACGATGACCGGACGGAATATTCCCCAAGTGAGAGGCATGGCCAGAGAGCTTCTGCATTGCAGAAGGCCGACAGTGCGACCGACTTTGTGGAACTGCGAAAGTTCCAAGATGGCGCGCATCCAATCTTCGTCGAACAGGGGTTTCGCGTGCGCGGACACCCAGGCCAGGCGCCCTAAACCTGTTACGAGCCTCACAAGGACGAAAAGAAAGCCCAGCGTCCAGGTGAGGAGCGCGACGATGACAAGTTTATTGAGGACGGGAGCGGCCACAACGGCATTCACACTGATGGCCGGAATTGGCTGAGAGCCAAGGCTCGTTGCATTCATGTGTGCCGGACTCCAGAGGGTGGCGGCCCTGCCGAGCGTGGCGGAGTGCCACCCGGGGAGCAGCAGCACAAGAAAAGGGAGCGCGAGCGAACCAAGAACCGCCGCAACCCACACAGAGTGGCGCAAGGCGGAAGACCCCCGGCGTAGGACAAATACCGTGATCCAGGCGCAGAGAAAAAGGATGGTTGCCTTCGCGCAACACGCGATCAAAAACGCGGCGGCGAGTTCGGAGTTGGCGAGTGTGTTCATGGTCAGCTTTCCTTTCGGCCTTTCGCAATAAGCCGGGCTAGGCGATCCAGTTCTTCGGGGGAAATGCGGGCGACCTCGCCGCCGAGCAGCGCGGCCACGACTTTTTCCGTTGAGCCATCGAAAAATGTTTCGACAAGGTGACGAAGAGCGGAACGGCGTGCAACGTCGCGCGGCACAGTCGGAACGTACACGTACCGCAAACCGTTCTCTTCATGCCGTACGTGGCCCTTCTCCTCCAGGACCCTCAGCTGTGTGCGCACGGTCGAATAGCTTGCTCTGTTCGCGAGTTTGTCGAGCACCTCCGCAACGGTTGCCCGATTCAATTTATAGAGAACATCCATAATCTGGCGTTCGCGGCGCGAAAGAGCACTGGGTTTCGGTTTATTCATGATCATGTGCTATTTTTCTACCATTCATGCTAGAAAAATAGCACCTCACTTCCTGCACGTCAAGGTATTTCATTTCCGCCTGATTGTTGGTTTTGGGGACGCTAACCGGCATCCCGGAAGTAATCCTACCTGCCTGGTTATGTGTTTCGTTGATCCTCGATGTTGAACTGTTTCGGATTGCTTCGAGGGAACTTTCCCCGTGAGCAGGTATCACTGGCTTTTTACGACGGTTCCGCCCTTCATTACGAACTTCGCGCGTTCCAGCGCTTTTACATCCTTCAATGGGTCTCCCGGCACCGCAATAATATCCGCCAGCTTTCCGGCTTCGATTGTTCCAATCTCCTTTTGCATTCCCAATAGCTCCGCGGCGTTGTTGGTCGCTGCTCGAATGATTTCCATCGGCGTCAGCCCCGCTTCCGCATAGGCCTCGTAGACCAGCAAACTCGCTTGGCCGCGGTTCATCCCCGGCATTGTCAAATACATGTCTGAGCCCGCGGCAATTGGCACGCCCAGTTTTCTTGCCCGCCTTAACCGCTCCTGCTCTCCCTCCACAAAGGGCTTCAACATCTTCTCGATATCGCTTCTCTCTTTCGTGTTCGGGGCACGAGTTCTGAACTGCATGCCTTCAAACGTTTGCATCGTGCCATCGGTTGGAACCAGATAGATATGCTTTTCGGCCATCATCTTCAGTACATCATCGGAAACGGTATAGGCGTGCTCGATCGAATCGACGCCCGCCTCCGCCGCAATTCTCGTCGCTCTGTTGCCGATGGCATGCGCGGCCACCTTGACTCCTGCCCGATGAGCTTCCTCAACGATGGCCTTCATCTCCTCCAAAGTTATGCTCGCCGGATTCCCGTTGACAATTACCTTGATGCAACCCGCCCCGTCATACAGCGCTTGTCGGACTGCCTGCCTTCCGCTCTCTGCTCCTCGAATCGTCACATATTCTTCTTCAATCAGTTTCTGCGCCTCCGGCGTCATTCTCCCAAACTGTCCGCCTTGTGCGGCTAGCGCCCGCGTCGACGGCACCATTCGCGGCCCGGGAAGCCATCCTTCCTCGATCGCATGCCGTAACGCCACATCTCCATTCACACCGGAATTTCCTAGATCGCGCACCGTCGTGATACCCGCTTCAAGGTCTTCCCTCCCGTGTTTTGCTCCTAGCAAGGCTCTCTCCGCCGTGCTCTGGGTCGCCACCACGCGAAGCATTTCCGTATCCTGCGCAAGCATATTGGTCCCATCCATCTCCAGCAACAAGTGCGTGTGCGCATCAATCAGTCCGGGCAGCAAAGTTGCATCGCCCAAATCAATCACCTTTGCGTCTGAAGGAATCGCGATCCCTGGCCCCACGGCGGTAATCTTGTCTCCCTCCACCAACACCACGCCGTTGCTCATTACCGCATCGCTCTTTCCATCGATCAGTCGCGCCGCCCGGATCGCTATTCGCTGAGGCTGCGCACCATTCTCTTGTGCGTTTAAACAAACGCCGGCCGCGAATACACTGGCGCTCACCAGACAAACTGCCATGTAGCGTTTCAGCATTCCCCACCTCATCGAATTTCCGCGCGCCTGCATTCTAACCTCTTCTCTTCATTCTGTGCACGCTCACCATGCAGGCCAACCTTATCCATCTCAATCGGTCGTGTAGATTCCAGATGAGTTTGAGTATATAGGTCGAAGGAAAAGCGTCTGGCGTACAAAAACGGAACTCAGCGGACAGAGATTCCGAGGCACCAGGGAGGCTCCCCCATGAAACCTATTCATTCCATCGGACGGGGTGTTCACAAGAGGAAGATCAGCAACCGCGAAAAAAAATAGCGGTGGCAAGGTCTAGTCCGCGCTCCTCATCCTTGCCGTTAGCTTGATTTTTGACAGACCCAGGAGTCTTCCGGGCCAGGACTAGCGGCCGCACAGCGCGCTGGGCTCATTTCCGGCTCGCGTGACTGCCAGTGACGCGTCGAACGATTGCCCGTTGTCCTC
>CAYOOS010000436.1:0-4102 GCA_964405585.1 uncultured Acidobacteriaceae bacterium
ACGATAGCGGGGCCATAGCTGAAGGCGGAAGGCGCCACAGCGATCCAGCCATTGGAAAAATAGGCGATAAGATTCACCGGGCCGGATGCCGCGCTTGGCGGAGTCGAAACCTGAAGTTGGGTGGCGCTTGTCGCCGTCGCATTGACCGGGGTTTGCGTACCAAAGCGGATTTGCGGATTGGAATTGAAATTGTACCCGCTCAGAGTGATCTTTGCTCCGCCAGTGATGGAGCCTTCCGCGGGCTGAGCGACCGGCGCTGAGGCAAAGACGGGCGCGGGTTGCGACAACGTGGCTGGACTGCTGGCGTCTAGAAAACTCAACCCGCGATTCGACAACCCCACCAGAAACTGGGTTTCATCCACGTCTTCCAGGATCGTGGCAATGCCTTCCACCGCCAGGTCGGGGACCTGCCCGAGTTTCTGAAGACTGGATGTGGAGAGCGCGGTGACGACATAACTGTTCCCAAAGGGTTCAGCATCGTAAAGTGTTTGCCCATCAGTTGAAAACACAATCCCAGAAGCGCTTGGCGAAGAGTAGGAGCCCAGCAAGTTCAGGCTCCCATCGAGAAGCAGGACCTGTGAAACGGAGGGCGCGCCAAAGATGACGGTGAAGAGGCTGCCATCGGAGTTGGCGGCGGCAAAGGTGATCACTCCCGCGCCAAGTGCAACCGGCCCGGAAAGAAGTTTGCCGGTCGAATCGAAGATCGCTGCTTCGCCGCTGGAATCGTTGGCCGCGACGATCACGCGGGTGCGGTCACCGGAACGCGCCATCACGCCGACTCCCTCCTGAAAGAGTGCAGGCGCAGCCGGCGTGAGATTCGTGAAGGCATTTGAGGTCGGATTCCAGAGGGCAAGGAGAGCCTCCGCGACCGAAGGCTGCCGCAAACGCACAAAAAATTTTCCCGTGGATAGTGGAATAACTTCGTTGGGGCGATTGAACACAACATTGGGAATGGGCGTGAGGCCCGCAACGGGATAGCGCGTGGCTACGTGCAAGGTCGAGGTATTGATCGCAAAGATCTGCTCAAGTGTGGTGCCTACCCACAGAGTTGTGCCATCGAGAGATAAATCCACGCTCGAGGCGCCTGCTGCATCAATGGTGGCTTGCAACGAAGCATCGGCAGACGAATAGACTTCCACGCGATTCATCGCCTGGTTTGCCACGAAGAAACGTTTGCCTGCGGGGTCATACACGACATGGCGGTGATGCGGCTCGCCCAGTGGACGATCCAGCAGGATGACGGACTGGTTCGGGGCATAAGTGCTACGCGGAAAGGTCTGCGTGGAACCCGCCTGGATGCTCAGCGAAAGATTCGCGGAATGCGAGAGCGAGCCGCTGGTGCCCAGCGCCGAAACGGAAAATTGTCCCGTGGAAGCAGTTGAAGTGGCGCCGAACACGACTGCGGTATTCTGCCCCGCGGAGATGGAGAAGGGGCTGGTGGGATTACTGGTGATCCCAGCGGGCAGACCGTTCAAGCTGACTTGCACGGTGCCCGAAAAACCATTTTCAGGGGTGACAGAAACAGAGAGGGGAGAGCTCGTGCCCCCCTGCGGCAAGCTCACCGACGTCGGGGAGAACGCAAGGCTGAAGTCCGCTTGAGGAGGAGGGGGTTGATTCCCACCTCCGCCGTTTCCGCCACAGCCAGCCAGAGACACAAAGAGAGTCAGGCTAAACACCGGGATGCCTCGAGCGCCTCCCCACATGGCGTGACTCCTGAATTGCGCAAACTAGCGGAGCAGACGGCCAGCGAGGACATACGCCGGCTGGAACAACGCCGCCAAGAGAGGTAAACCAGGCTCACGATAAATATTTATGCGGGACTTGTCAACATATTAAATAATGTGAAAGGGACAGCACAAACAAATAAAAACGGCACAAACCGGAAGTCTGCGCCGCTCTTGGGAAAAGAATGTTTCGAGGCAGTTGGCTTAAATGGTCTTCGGGGCGGAACCGGCAGCCGCAGGCGCCGCGGCGCGCGCGAATGAACCGGCGCCGGATTCCTTTTCACCCGACTTGTCGATTTCGATGGAGCCTTTGAAGTAGGCGCCGTCTTCAATCATGATGCGGGCGGTGGTAAGGTCGCCGTTGACAGACCCATCCTTCTTAATCTCGATGCGGTCCTTGGCGCGCAGGTTTCCCTTTACCGTGCCGTAGACCACCACTTCGCGGGCGATAATATCCGCGGTCAGCTTGGCGGTGGCGCCGACAGTCAGTTTGCGCTCGTCAAGTTGCACCAGACCCTCGACCGATCCCTCGATCAACAGGTCTTCGTTTCCCGTGATCTCACCCTTAATATGCAGGCTTGGCCCGAGCCGCGCCGTCGCGCGATCCGCGGTTGCACCTATCGGACGCATTGCATCAGTACTCATGGCGGTAGTTCCCTCCCAAGATGCCGCAGAGGTTTTCGGCGGCGGATTCACTGGCAAATTTTTTGTTTCCGGTTGCGCGGCCTGCGGCGTATCCGGCTTCTTAGTATTGCTCCACATCGGACCTCCCAAGGGACAACACACCCCACGCAGCTTACTGGCCCGGGGTATGCAAACGATAGTCCGCGGGGATGCGCGCCGCAAACAATGTATCCCAAGTGGGTTCCTGAAAGTAACTAGACGGAAGAACAGGGTTAGGGCTGTACCGGGGCCATGTGGAAAACTTTATTGCGAAAGGTCAAGAGGTTGGTTTCTCCGGGACCGGCTGCCGGGCGAGGAAATCCTTCTGGAATCGCTGCGCATAGGAATCCAGCAACTCTTGGATTCTTTCTGCCGAAGGGGATTTCAGCACGAATCCAGCATGGTGATATTTCGATACGCGCTCGATAATTTCGGGATCGGTGTACGCGGAAGTGTCCGGCTCTTCCTGGCGGGCCAAAGAAAGGATGACGCCCGCATAGTCTTCGCGCAAGGGCGGCAATTCGTAAGGCAGCTTCCCTGCCCCAACATCCAGGCGCGCCCACTCTCGCCAAAGATTGATTCCCGTGGCGGCTGCGATGACATCGGAGATGTACGCTCCACCAACGCGGGCCGCAATCTCCAGAAAGTAAAATTGGCTGCCGTCGTGCGCCTTCAGGAATTCGCCATGAGTGACACCGCGAACCAGGCCGAGGCCGCTGATGAGTTTCTCGTTGAGTTCTATCAGCTCCAGGGCATCGGCGGAATTGCGCGGCAGTGTGCGCGTGGTGAAGACTCCACCCTGATGTGAGGTTTCGAGCGGAGGCGTGCCGTAAGCATGAGCCTCGGCAAAGAGCACGCCGCGTTCCGAGACCACACTGTCAATATGGAAAACGTTGCCGGGGATGAATTGCTCGAGAAGATATTCGGATTGCTGATCGCCAAGTTGATCGAGCCAGGGCCAAATCTCGTCGGGGTTCTGAATTTTCTTCATGCCAATGCCGGAAGCCTGCGCCCGCGGTTTCAGAAGCCACGGCCCCGGAACCTGCCGCATGAATTCGCGCAGGTCATCGTAGTTCACCACCGCGCTGAATTCGGGAACGCGGATTCCCACTTCGCGCGCCTGCATGCGCATGGCCAGCTTGTCGCGGAAATAGCGCACCGTCGTAAGACCCATTCCCGGCAATCGCAGATGTTCGCGGATCGCCGCGACATGCTCCATGTCGAACTCGTCCAGGGCCACGATGCGGTCAATGTGCCGAGTGCGCCCCGCGTAAGAAACGGCATGGATCATGTCCTGGATAGGAAGTTCCGGAGGCATGAAGAACATTTCTTCAATCGCTTCGCGGGGCCAATTTGCATTGCGCAATTTTTCAATGGTGAGTAAAAGGACGGTGCATCCCAGGCTCTTGCACGTGCGCAGAAATTCCTGCCCTTTTTCGTAGGAGGTCACGCAGAGAATTGTGATGGGCCTGTCTGCCGCCACGTGTTCACCGCCCGGAATATCGCACGATGGTGGAATGCCGCCCCACCTGCGTGCGCGGATTATACCCGTCTTTCTTCCGCGGGAAACAGGAATCGCAGGAACGGGCCGACACGGCGGGACCACGCGGCTTCATTGTGTTCGGCGCCTTCGACGCGCTCGTAGTGCAGGTCACGTCCCAATCGCCATCCTTTGTGCAGAAGAACATCGCGAAACCGCTCGACATCTTCCAGGG
>CAYOOS010000437.1:0-3121 GCA_964405585.1 uncultured Acidobacteriaceae bacterium
GTTCCCAGCCAAACGCGGGTGTCACTCTGGATCTTTGAGAGAAACGGAAGGAGTCCAAGCATGCGTTCTGATATCGTGCCCGGAGCTATTTTCCCCGACTACGAACTTTCCGACCACACGGCAAAACGGCGGAAGCTTTCGGAAGTACAAGGACAACATCCCATGGTTCTCGTCCTCAGCCGTGGCGGTTTTTGTCCCAAGGACAGGCGACAGGCGGAAGGACTTGTCCAACTTCATCGTGAGCTCGAAGTCGCGTATTGCCGACTCGTCACAATCAGCACCGACAACATCACTGAGACGAACGAGTATCGCAGCGGGGCCGGCGCCCACTGGCCCTTCCTCTCCGATGCAGGGCGTACCGTCCAAGAGGACCTCGACATCGCTGAATATACTGATCCTGCGCACAATCCCATGGTCCCCCACGTGATCGTCCTCGAGCCGGGTCTTGTGATCTACAAGATCTACAACGGCTACTGGTTTCTTGGTCGACCCACTCTGGAGGATCTTCGTCAGGACCTGCGGGCCGTTACCAGGAAATGTCGGTCGGACTGGGACATCACAACGCCCGAACTCAAAGCGGCATGGGAACAGGGCCGCAAGGAACTCTTCTATCCATACGGCAAAACGTACCTTCAAAATCTCGGTGAACAGGATTAGACGCGCAATTGCAATCACCTGCGATTAAGTGAAAAAAGGAGACACAAAAATGAGTCCTGACAAGATGTCCAAAGAAATTAGTCTAAATCGCCGCCATTTCTTAGGCACCGCCGCCATGACAGCTGCTGCCGCTCAGCTTGGCGCATTTGGCTCTACAGACGCACAGGTCAGCATTGCGCTGCCGGCAGGCGGCGGTAAACCAGGTGCGAACACATCGTTCGGAACACTCAAGCAGATTGATGCTGGCCTCCTGAACGTTGGGTACGCCGAAGCGGGCCCGGCCAATGGTCCCGCCGTAATCCTGCTGCAGGGCTGGCCTTACGACATTCACAGTTATGTTGAGGTCACCCCGATTTTGGCATCGGCGGGCTATCGCGTGATCGTTCCGTATGTGCGAGGCTGCGGCACTACACACTTTCTTTCAAATGACACATTCCGGAACGGGCAGCCGGCGGCGGTCGCTCGCGATGTCATCGATTTTATGGATGCCCTCAAGATCCAAAACGCGATCATCGGCGGTTTTGACTGGGGCGGACGGTCGGCCAACGTGATCGCTTCGCTCTGGCCCGAACGCTGCAAAGCAATGGTCTCGGTGAGTGGCTATCTGATCCTTAGCCCTGCCGCCAACAAGCTGCCGTTGCCGCCAGAGGCTGAATATCAATGGTGGTATCAATATTACTTCGCCACAGAGCGTGGCAGGCTCGGCTACGACAAATACCGGCACGATTTCGGCAAACTAATTTGGCGGAACGCTTCCCCAAAGTGGAACTTCGATGATGCCACTTTCGATCGCACGGCAGCATCCTTCAACAATCCTGACTACGTCGCTATCGTGATTCACAATTACCGTTTTCGGCTCGGTCTGGCTGATGGCGAGAAGCAATACGACGATCTGGAAAAGAGGCTTGCGGAAGGTCCGGTCATCACCGTGCCGACGATCACCCTCGAAGGGGACGCCAATGGCGCCCCGCATTATCCGAACGACACTCCTTATCGCAAAAAGTTCTCGGGCAAATATGCAAACCGGATTGTCAGCGGGGGCATCGGGCATAATCTGCCTCAAGAAGCGCCGGAGGCATTTGCAAAAGCTATCGTGGATGTTGACGCCCTTGCTCGATCGTAGCGGCCCCAGAATGGAGGTCACGACCGTGAAGCGACATTTTTTTGCATCAAATCCGGCCGGTCGCATACTTGGCGTGGTCGGCATCGTTGGATTTGTCGTGCTTTTTGTGTGTTCCGGCTCGAGTGTACTAACGAGGTTTCACATCATGAATACTGCCAAAGCGGAAGACAGTTCGATTGGCGCATCGCAGCGTGGATTGCACACTTCACTCGGCGACGAAGGCGCCATGCCTGACTTGGACGGCGCAATCGGCTGGCTCAATTCAGTTCCCTTGAGCCGCAAGTCGCTTCGCGGAAAGGTTGTGCTTGTCAATTTCTGGACTTACACCTGCATCAACTCACTGCGGCCCATGCCCTACGTGAAGAGCTGGGCCGCAAAATATGACGCTGCGGGCTTGGTGCTTATCGGCGTGCACACGCCAGAGTTTTCGTTCGAGCACGAACCGGTGAACGTCCAAAATGCCATCCGCTATTTGAACGTTGCTTTTCCGGTCGCGATTGACAGCAACAACAAGATCTGGAATTCAATTAATAATCAAGCTTGGCCCGCGCAGTATCTCGTTGACGCAAAAGGGCGAATTCGCTACCACCATTTCGGAGAAGGCGATTATGAGGAAATCGAGCGCGTCATTCAAGAACTCCTGAAGGAAAACGGAGCAACTGGTGTTGGTTCTGACACGGTTAGTGTAACCGGCGTTGGAATTGAGGCTGCTCCTGACTGGAAGGATGAGCGATCTCCCGAAACCTATATCGGATATCGCCAGGCTCAGAATTTTGCCTCACCCGAAAGAGTTCATAAAGATTCAGTCCAGCCATTCAGCGTGCCCGCTAAACCCTCGTTAAATCACTGGGGATTGAGCGGGTCGTGGAACGTCAATGCCGAGAGCGCCGTGCTCCAGGCAGCGCCGGGAAAGATCGTATTCCGGTTCCACAGCCGCGACCTGAATTTTGTATTGGGCCCGGCACAGGACGATAAGCCGGTTCGCTTTGAGGTGACATTGGACGGCGCCGCTCCCGGCGAAAACAGCGGCGTTGACACTGCACCGGACGGCTCCGGCGAAATTCGGGAGCCCCGACTCTATCAGCTCATACGCCAAAAAGGTCCAATCGTAGACCGAACCTTCGAAATCGAATTCCTCGATCCTGGCATACAGGCCCTTGACTTCACGTTCGGTTAGATTTCAAGGACCGAAATTATCGGCCACTCCGCTTGCTCGCAATGGAGGCATAGAAGGAACACAACTCAGGAGGCAGCTATGAGCACAAATGCAGTCCGTAGTATCGACACAAACGTCGCGAGAGTTGACATGAAGTTCGAAGTAGTCGTTATCCCCGTCTCCGA
>CAYOOS010000437.1:3131-4096 GCA_964405585.1 uncultured Acidobacteriaceae bacterium
CCGGGCGAAGGAGTTCTATAGCAAGCTCGGTTGGCGGCTCGACGCCGACTTTCGTTTCGATAACGGCTTCCGGGTCGTCCAATTTACGCCGCCCGGGTCCGGGTGCTCGGTCCAATTCGGTGCGAACATCACGCCGGCAGTGCCGGGATCGGCCCGAGGCCTGTACCTGGTCGTCTCCGACATCGAGGCTGCGCGCGACGAGCTCGTTGCCCGCGCTGTCGAGGTAAGCGACGTGTTCCACGCCGGGACGCCAGGCGCTCAGTTCCAGCCTGACGAAACACGCGGTCGCGTCAACGGACCAGCGCCCGATCACGCCACTTATGGCTCCTTCGCTACATTCAGCGACCCGGACGGCAACGGCTGGCTGCTGCAGGAAGTCACGACCCGGCTTCCCGGCCGAATCGACACCGGCGAGATAAGGTTTGCGTCCGTGGCGGACTTGGAGAGCGCGCTTCGGCGCGCGGAGGCCGCCCACGGCGATCACGAGAAGCGCACCGGCGCGGCCGATACGAACTGGCCCCACTGGTACGCTGCATACATGGTTGCGGAGCAAGCCGGGACGGAGTTGCCGAAGTGAAGGACCCTAAGGCGGTCTCGTCACCATCAAAGGAGTCCAATCATGCGTTCTGATGTCGTGCCCGGAGCTATTTTCCCCGACTACGAACTGCCCGATCACACGGGCACACTGCGCAAACTCAGCGAACTCCAGGGAGACGACCCGCTGATCCTCACGCTCGCACGCGGCCACTATTGCCCGAAGGAGCACCAGCAGCATTTGGAACTCGCCGCGTTCTATCCGAAGATTGCAGTGGCGTACACTCAGATCGCCACGATCGCCACCGACGATCACCATACCCTTCAGGAATTCCGCGCGTCAGTCGGAGCCCAGTGGACTTTCCTTTCGGACCCTGGCCGAACGATTCAGAAGGATCTCGACATCCAGGAGTACACCGACCCCGAGCACA
>CAYOOS010000438.1:0-4084 GCA_964405585.1 uncultured Acidobacteriaceae bacterium
GGTGAAATCCTCGCCGCTACCTTCGAGCATCTCCAACTCGTTGTCATTGCTATGACCGTAGCGATACTCACAGGCGTCCCGCTCGGCCTGTTGCTGGTACACCGGAAATTTCTGCGCACCCTCGCGCTCGGCATCGCCAGCATTCTGCAAACGATCCCCAGCCTTGCTCTTTTCGGTTTCCTGATTCCCATTCCGTTCATTGGTGGAATTGGCAAGCGCACTGCGATCGTAGCCCTGGCGCTTTACGCGCTGCTTCCTATTCTTCGCAATACCTACGTCGGCCTGACCAGCATCGACCCTGCGGTGCTGGAATCGGCTGAAGCCATGGGCATGACCAATACGCAAATTCTTCTCCGGGTGCGCTTCCCCCTGGCCTTTGCTTTCATTCTTGCGGGCATTCGCACCGCGACAATCATCACCATCGGTGTCGCGACTATTGCTGCGGCCATCGGCGCCGGTGGCCTTGGCACCTTCATTTTCCGGGGTGTGGCCCTTGTGAGCGACAAACTCCTTCTTGCGGGGGCCATTCCTGCCGCGCTCCTGGCCATCCTGGCGGATCTACTATTGGGATTCGTGGAGCGCCGCTTGCGCGTTACCTGACCGAAGAACCCTGCAAGCTTGTGCTAGACTTCAGTGCTCGGCAACAAATAGCGCGGCCAAACATGAATCCGAGACTCGTGCGCAACGTCTGCCTCCTTTCTGTGCTCAGCATGATTTGTCTGATTCCCGCCTGCACGGAGCGACAACGGCCCGGAATCGTAATCGGGTCGAAATTCTTCACCGAGCAGGTCATCCTTGCGGAACTCTTGGCGCAGCACATCGAGGCGCGTACGGGAATTACGGTTGAGCGCAAGACGAATCTTGGGGGCACGCTTCTGGTGCACAAAGCTCTGCTCGCGGGACAAATCGATCTCTACGTCGAATACACGGGGACCGCCCTTGCTGCGGTATTGAAGGAGCCGCTGGAGCGGGCCAGCGACGCTGCCGGGAGCAGCCTTTCGAATCCGGTCTATCAGCGAGTGAAACAGTTTTACGCTGAGCGCTTCAACCTCGACGTCACCGAGCCGCTCGGTTTTGAAAACACGTTTGCGATGGTGATTCGGGGAGAGGATGCGAAAAACCTACACGTGCGCATGATCTCGGATATCGTTCGCTACGCTCCCCGGTGGCGTGTAGGCGTTGGGTATGAATTTCTCGAGCGTCCCGACGGATTCCGCGGCTGGACGGATTTCTACGATCTTCATTTTGTAGAGACACCGCGGGTCATGGATCTTGGATTGATCTACCGCGCGCTTGTGGATCGCCAGGTCGACCTTGTCGCCGGCAATTCGACTGACGGTCTCATCGACGCTCTCAACCTGGTGGCGCTGGAAGACGATCGTCACTATTTCCCCCGGTACGATGCGGTTCCTATCATCCGGAAATCCACACTCGACCGCCTTCCCCAGCTACGCGCGGTCCTCGGTGAACTTGGCGGCAAAATCTCCGAGGACGACATCCGCAAGATGAACTATGCGGTTGACGTACTGCATCGGGATGCGGTGGAGGTTGTGCGCGAGTTTCGATCGTCGAAAGGATTATAGCGATTTCCGCCAGCCAAGGACTATCAATGGGCCGCCAGCGCGCGAAATTGGGGAGACTCGCATCATCCATGAGGAAGAAAAAGCCTTCCGTCGATTAAACGCGAGATGCACCCTTCATCGGAACCGCTAGCGAACCATTGCGAATTCGAATCGAGTCAAGGCAAGCCTAGCGGCTTTTCAACTTGTTGCGGGGGCCGCTGACGAACGGGCTGTCCGCTTCAAAGAAACGCAGCCGCCGGTGCATCTCACGCGTGATGCCGATGCGCACAGTTGTGTTGACGCGCGCGGTGTCCCGGACCGCAGTCCCGAGCCAAAGCGGACCATCGGCGCACAAGTCAATTCCGTCCAACCGCTTGTCGATTTGCAATGCAGCCGCAAGCCGTCCCGGACCTCTCGCCAAATCTTTGAGTTTGTCGGATTTGCGGAGCCGTTTCATTAGCTTGATTCCATCAAGAGGCTCGATGGCGCGCAATAGCACTCCCCCTCCAACTCCCGGTACTTCAGCCGTCACGTTGAGCATGTATGACGTCCCATAGATGAAGTACACATAAGCAAGCCCCTTATCCAGGAATAGCGATTGGTTTCTGGCCGTTCTTCCATGATAAGCATGACCACTCGCATCACCCGGCGGGTAAGCCTCTGTCTCGACAATACGACCGCTAATCCAGTTTCGCCCAATCTTGCGCACAATGGTTTTCCCGATGAGATACCTAGCTAGATCAGCTGTATCACTTGGCAAGCTGGCCCGCGATAGCGGCTGGACTTTGTGAGCGAGATGAAACGCAGTCTGCAATGGAATACCTTGATCCTGCCGCCAGGCCCACTTCATGCGGAATTCTTTATCGCGGCGTCATTTACCCGCAGGAGACCGCTATCCGCGTCGAAAAAGCCGCGCACAGGGACGTCCTTTACGCGGGGTATTTACCGTCGGGGCAAGGCGCGGTTCAACGTTTCTCATACGGGTGGAAGATGTAGTCCTTCGCCTTCACAACCGTATGGCACGAGTTTCCGCAGTCTGAAGGGCTTTTGGGATCTGCCTTGAACTTGTCCGATGCAGGATCGTAGTTAAACACCGCATATCCCCATCCGCCGGTATTCGGAAATCTCTTGCTGTCCTTTTCCATAACGAAAGCCTGGGTAAAGACGTCAGGCACGTCCACGGCGAACTGAGCCTCCGTGCTCTTCTTCGGCTTCCACTGGAGCTTCACGATTTTGGAGCCTTCCGGGAAAGTCTGACCGTTGCCCGGAACTCCGGCCTTGTACGCCTTGATCATAGCCGGATTGGCGACGATCACCTTGAGCACTTCGTCAGTCCGGGCGGAAGAGACCACCGACCAGTCCTCGTATCCTCTAAAGTCAGAGAAAGCGATACCACTCGGCGATTTGAGCGAGTACTTGTCCTGCGCGTAAACGACCGCGGCGACGAGGACGGCGAGCACTGCCACGGCTGACAAAAGGATGGTAAAGCCGGCGATGCGTTCCGCAAGGGTGCGCGTTTCTATCTTCTGTTCTTGTTGTTCTTGCGCCACAGATTTCGCGAAAAATTCAGACATGGTGTGTTCTCCCTCACAGAATAAGTTTTCTGAGCCCGATCAGCGTGCCATTCCAACGATTGCGATTAGGCCAGAGAGCAGGGGAGTAATGCAATTAGACAATGGTATCGACCAATTGCGCGCCTCACCTGGAAGCGAATCGCTTCATGCGCTGAGTCCAGGAGACTTTGCACGTTCTCTTGTTTATCGCTTGCCAGATTAACTGTGGCTGTTGAACCCTTTGATGGCGATTCCAGTATATTGGCCGACATCGATAAGGTAGCTGTAAGGAAGCGATTCACCTGCTAACTACCCCGTAATGGGCAGCTAGTTTAAGAGCGATTCCCAGTTGGCTGGCACCCTGCCTGCAGGTCCAGGTGCGGGCTGACTTTCGGGATGCGCGTGCGGCGGGAGCAACTCCACACCCTTGATCATCCCCTGCTTCTCGTAATCGTAGAACCAATTCTCACCCGGCTCAAAGCTGGATATGATCGGATGCCCTGTTTCCGCCGCATGCTTTGATGCATGCTGACTCGGAGAACTGTCGCAGCAACCGATGTGCCCGCACTCCGCACACCGGCGAAGATGAAACCACCAACCTTTCGGTGACGCCAGGCACTCCACACACCCGACGCCGCTCGGTTTGGAAGCAGGGTTGATTCCGCGCGTGCCCTTTTTCATCTGCGATTTTCCTTTCTTGTCCTTTGTCGAAAAAATAGTTTCAAGCCACCAGCAAAATCGGAGAGTCACCAACGCTGTTTTCGCGAACAATGCCAGCCGCGGCTTTTCGGACATCAAGCGCAGTATCTACGGAACGCCATGCATCGTAAGTACGATCTTTCCTTTCTTGTGTGGCGCACCGGCCAGCATTTCGTGCGCCAGCCGAGCTTCCTCGAGCGGAAGCACGGTGCCCACCTCTGGGATCAGCTTTCGGCTATCGAGCAATTTCGCGAGTGTGCCCAGCCGGGT
>CAYOOS010000439.1:0-4083 GCA_964405585.1 uncultured Acidobacteriaceae bacterium
TGGACGAGGCCAACCGCTGCCTGCAGGTCAGTCATGCGAAAGTTGTAACCAACTTCATCATAACGCTCGAGGATAACGTTCTTGGACTGATGACGCGCGACGTCAGAAACATCCATGGCGTGCTGGCGCAAGCGGCGTAGACGGTCGTTTACTTGATCGTCGTCGGTGGTAATCATACCGCCTTCGCCGGTGGTCAAGATCTTGCGCGGATGGAAGCTGAAACAGGCCATCCAACTGTGCGGCGCGCCGATGCGTTTCCCCTGGTATACGGAACCAATGGCACAGGCGGCATCTTCGATCACGACGAGATTGCGCCGGCGCGCAATTTCATTGATTTCATTCATGGCCGCCGGCAAACCGATCTGGTGAACAGCAAGAATCGCTCGCGTGCGGGGAGTGATTGCCGCTTCAAGTTTCTTGGGATCCATGTTGAAGGTGACAGGATCGATGTCCACAAAGACGGGCTCGGCGCCCACATACCGAATGGAATTGGCGGTGGCAATAAACGAGAGGCTGGGGCAAAGCACCTCGTCCCCGGACTGAATTCCCGCGCCGAGAAAGGCCAAATGCAGCGCGGTAGTGCAGGAAGAAACGGCGATGGCGTGCTTCGTTCCGACATAGGCCGCGAACTGCTTCTCGAATTCCGCGACACGAGGCCCCTGACTGAGCCATCCGCTGCGCAGAGCTTCCAGAACAGCAGTCTCTTCTTCCTGCCCGATATAGGGCTTGGCGATCGGTATGAGATGCTTTACAGGTGTCATCGTGCTCATGTTCTCTCTCTTGTGCGATGCAGACTTTCAGAAGAACGCAACCCCAATTGGGTGTAAGGCTGAATTTCTCTCAAGCCTTGACAGCTTCGGTGGCAAGGCGGCTGGATTGCCACCAGGCCACCAGCCGGCGAAGCCCTTCCTCAAGGCTAATCTGCGCTTCAAATCCAATTTTATTGCGCGCATTATTCGTTTCAGCCAAACGGCGAGACACGGCGTTCACCTTGCGGGCCGGACCATATTCGGGTTTCAAGCTGGAGCCCATGACGCGCAAGAGCGCGAAGGCAAGATCATTGAGGCTGGTTTCGGTGCCGCTGGCAACATTGAAAACTTCATCAGTGACTTCCGACTTTGCCGCCAGGATGTTCGCCCGGGCGATGTCATCGACGAACACAAAGTCCATGGTCTGGTTGCCGTCACCCAAAACCAGGGGAGGCTGTCCAGCCGCAATGCGCTCCATCCAGCGAATCAGTACTTCCGTGTACGCGCCGTAAATGTCCATGCGCGGGCCGTAAACGTTGAAATAACGCAGGGCCACATAGTCCAGGCCGTACATGTCATTGAAAGAACGGAGGAGCCCTTCGTTGAAAACTTTTGCGGCTCCATAGAGAGTGCGGTTGTTATAGGGATGGTGCTTTTCGGTGGTGGGAAACTCTTCGGCAAGGCCGTAGACAGAGGCCGATGACGCAGCAACAACTCTCTTAACCTTGGCCTGAACGGCCGCTTCCAGCACACTGAAGGTGCCGTCGGCGAGCACTTCGAGGGCGAGCCGGGGATCTTCTGCGCAGTGCGTAATGCGTATCGCCGCTTGATGAAATAGAAGATCAACGCCTTGCATCGCTTCGCGAAGCAGTTCTCGATCGCGAATGTCTCCTTCGACGACTCGTAGGCGGCCTTTGGTCATGGCCGAGGCGATGTTCTCCCGCCTGCCACGGGTGAAATTGTCCAGGATGATGATTTCCGGGTTGCCTTCAGCGACCAGGAGGTCGGCAATGTGCGAACCGATCAACCCCGCACCGCCAGTAATGAGAACTCGTTTTGCGTCCAATCCGTTCATTTCTTAGCCTCGCTCCTTCTATTGGAACTGCGTAGGGTGGAATCTGCAAGCAACTCGTGAAAGCTACTTGTCCCGCCGGGAACGTAAGAATTTGGCGGGCACCCCGGCAACGATTGCAAACTCCGGCACGTCCTGAGTGACGACGGCACCTGCTCCGACAATGGCATTAGCACCGATGTTGACACCGGGTAAAATGCTGGCATTCATCCCGACATCCGCGCCAAAGCCGATCACGACCGGCTTGATCACCAGACTCGTGGCAATGATGGGCAAGTCCACGGGCTCACCTGTATGCGTGGATCCCAGCAACTTGGCGCCGGGACCCCAACCGACGTAATCGCCCAACTCCAGTGCGCGCGCGTCAAAATAGGCTTGCGGGCCGATCCACACATGGCTGCCAATCTTGCAACTTCCATCGTAGCGGCCCTGGATCATGGCCTGCGCGCCGATGAAAACAGCATCGCCGAATTCCATTGTCTCCACATGCTTGAAAACAACACCGGGTCCCACCTGCAGACCGTGACCGGCGCGTTTACACATGGCGCGAACCAGGACCCCGCGCATCAGATATTCGAATTCCGCTTCCCCCTCGCGATGACGGGCATAGAGATCGTGGAGTTGCTGGACGGAATTCTTCTCTTTCAGCGATGCAGCGAAACCCCATTCCCAGGAGGGGTCGGGTTTCACTTCCTTGCGGCCAAAGGTCGCAACTACCTCACGTGCTTCTGTGCCGGGTTTCTTTTGGTCAGGCAGAGTTGACATAAGTGAAATTCCTGAAAATTCTCCTCTGGATAACTTCGCCGCTGATCGCCAGTCTTGTATCAGCAAGGACCGTGGAATGTGGCCGATCAACCTACCTTGCGCAAAAAGCGAGCCGGATTTCCAGCGACCACGCTGTTGGCAGGAACGTCCTTGGTTACGACGCTGCCCGCGCCAACAATGGCATTTTCGCCGATGGTTACACCACAAAGAATCGTGGAACTGGTGCCGATTGAGGCACCTTTCTTGACAACCGTCGCCACGACTTTCCAGTCCGCTTCGGTTTGAAGCGATCCATCCGCATTGGCCGATCGAGGATACTTGTCATTGATGAACGAGACGTTATGTCCGATGAAGACGTTATCTTCAATCTTCACGCCTTCGCAGATGAACGTATGGCTGGAAACCTTGACGTTGTTCCCGATAACGGCATTCTTTTGAATCTCAACGAAGGTGCCGATCTTGGAATTATCGCCAATCGTGCATCCATAAAGATTGACGAATGCGAAAACCTTTGCATCCTTGCCCAACTTTACATCCGGTGCAATACGGCAGAAATCCACGAGTTAGCTCCTCACCGCGGCCAGATTTGAGGAAACTTCCTGCGCGGCGTTCCAGTTCTTTAGGAGCACTTCCTGTCCGTTGGCTTCGAGCGATTTCTGCGCCGCTTCCAGCAGGCAGACGACGCGATAGCCGGCTACACCGTCGGTCAACGGAGCGCGCTTCTGATTGATGGAGTCCACGAACTCCTGAGCCACTCGCTGCAGCGCCTCCGTGGTATCAATCTTGGGAATCAGTACATCGCCAGTGCGGTAGCCGACGAGCGTCTGATAGCGCTTCTCTGCCGAACCGTTGATCGTAATTCCCTTGTCGTAAACGCGAATCTTGTCGGTGGGTTCCATGTCGTCATAGACGATCATTTTCTTGGAACAGCCGATCAATGTCTGGCGGATCTTTACCGGCGCGAGCCAATTCACATGAAAGTGGGCGAGCAGGTTGTTGGGGAAGCGAAGCGTCATATAGGCAATATTGGCGATGTTGTTTCCGGCATGGCTCGCGCCAGTGGCGGAGACGGCGATGGGTTCGGCGCGCAGGAGATAGTCCATGATCGAAAGATCGTGGGGCGCGAGATCCCAGATGACATTGATGTCTTTCTGAAAAAGTCCCAGGTTGACGCGAACGGAATCGAAGTAAAGCACATCACCCAGATCGCCGGAGTCCATGAGTTCACGGATCTTGCGCACCGCGCTGGTGTAGATAAAGGTGTGGTCCACCATCAGAATGCGATCATACTTTTTCGCGAGTTCGACCAACGCAAGAGCATTCTCCGCGGAATCCGCCAGAGGCTTCTCGATCATCACGTGCTTCCCGTGTTCGAGAGCAGCCTTGGCGATCGGAAAGTGGGTAGAAACCGGCGTGGCGATTACAACCGCGTCCACTTCGCTGTCGTTGAGGAGTTCCTCGAAGTTTGTAGTGCACTTGATTCCGGGCACTCGTTTG
>CAYOOS010000440.1:0-3457 GCA_964405585.1 uncultured Acidobacteriaceae bacterium
GGTGGGCGTCGAGGGAAGGAATCATGAAGCCGGTGCAGGAAACGGTGATGATCAGGTCGATATCGGAGGGTTGCAGGCCGGCACGTTCCAGGCACTTTTCGGCGGCTTCGCGGCCCAGCTTCACCGCGTGGTCAATGTACTCGTTGTTCGTTTGTGCCAGGGGGCGCGGCTCAATAGTGTAGTCAATGGGAAATATCGCGTGGCGATGATGAACCTGGGCATTATCCACGATGGACATCATGGCTTCGAGGCGGCGGTCGGGAATGTCAAAGACGCGGCCCATATAATATTTCACGTCGTCGCGGGTGATGGAGAAAGGCGGGACAGCAGTTGCGGTCGCGGCGATGGTGGCATACGAAGAATTGCCATTCGATGAGGCGTGACTCGGTTGACTCACATGCACCATCCACTATTCATAAGGAGTAGACACAATCATTCACGTCCCAGCATTTAGGATACGCACCTGGACTGGGCGGAATATATGAGGGGCTTACTGTACATCAAAAAGGACCTTAGAGGAAATGCCACAGGACACACTCGGGTATAAAAGAGCACACATTGGGAAAACGGAAAGGACGGAAACGAAACATAGGACAGTGTTTGCGCGTTTTGGTGTGCTGGTCCTAATTTTGATGAAGCTGGCGGGAGGAGCGGAGTTGGTGGTGTAGCGCGCAAAAATCAGGGGAGGGATTTGTGGCGGGCGGAGCGGAGGATGGTGTGGAACTGGACGAAGACATGGTCGTCGTCGGCGTGCTGATCGTGGCAGGAAAAACACATGGGAGCGGGGAGGGCTTTGGCGGTTTCGGCAAGGTCGCCGCCATCGCCGAATGTGAAGTAAGCCCAGCCCTCCTTGAAGCGTGAGGAATCCTTGACGCTGACGGCGAGTCCGGTCATTTCCCCTTCAAAATAGCCGCCTTTGTTGATGCTCGCTTTTTGGGCGGGTTGATAGACGACAAGGAGAAACGTGGTTTTTTCGGGGAATTTGCCGGTGGTGCGATAGGTATCGAAAGCTTCGGGTTGCGTGTAGACGTTGTGAAATTCGCCGGGGCCTTGTGGATGGTCGTCGGAATAGGACATGCCGATGTTGGAGCCGACGAAGAGCCAGTGGTCGAAATTCTTGGGGCGGACGAGGGCGCCGGAAGAGTCGAACTGCGGGAGTGTCATGGTTGGAGAGTCTGGCGTTGCGGAGGAACGGGATTCGACGAACGGCAGAGTGGCCAGGAGAGCAGCGATGGGGAGAAGCAGGAAAGCGCGCATGGGAGTACCTCTTGACGGGAAGATTGTGCGACGAAACGGGCGGGGAAGCAAGGAGGGGGAAGAAGCAAAGAAGAGGGACGGTAACACAGAGTTCACAGAGGTAGGAACACAGAGGTCACAGAGAAGAAACTAAAATCAGATTCCTCCGCTACGGGCTGAAGAGGCGCAGCCCTTCCGTCGGAATGACAAGACAAGATGTGCGAATTGTGCGGTTAGCTGGCGGCTTCCTGGGAAGCGCGGATTTCCTGCCAGCGGCGCGGGCGCCTGTTGTACTGCAAGACTTTCTTGCGGAGGCGGATGGATTTGGGGGTGATTTCGACAAACTCGTCGTCGGCGATGAACTCGATGGCTTGTTCGAGGCTGAGCTGGCGATGGGGGATGAGGCGGATCGCTTCGTCGGCGGAAGAAGAACGCATGTTGGTGAGCTTCTTTTCCTTGGTGACGTTCACTTCCATGTCCTGTTCGCGGGAATTCTCGCCAACGATCATGCCTTCGTAGACTTCGATGACGGGGCCGATGAAGAGTTCACCACGTTCCTGAAGGCCCCAGAGAGCGTAGGCGGTGGAAACGCCGCCGCGATCGGCGACGAGTGCGCCGGTGGGGCGAAGAGCCATGTCGCCGCCGTATTCGGTCCAGCCTTCAAAGATGGAGTGAATCAGCGCCGTGCCGCGCGTATCGGTGAGGAGCTGACTGCGCAGGCCGATCAAGCCGCGTGAAGGAATCTTGAAATCGAGGCGGACGCGGCCGGAGCCGTGATTGCTCATTTTGAGCATTTCGCCGCGGCGGCTGCCGATGGTTTCCATGATGATGCCGATGAAATTTTCCGGAATATCAATGACGAGGCGCTCGACCGGCTCGAGTTTCTTGCCGTTTTCGGTGCGCACCACGATTTCGGGCTTGCCGACCATGAGTTCAAAGCCTTCGCGGCGCATGGTTTCGATCAGGATGGCGAGCTGGAGTTCGCCGCGGCCGAGCACGCGGAAGGACTCGGGCGTGTCCGTGTCTTCGACGCGGATGGAAACGTTAGTGAGGAGTTCCTTGGCCAGACGATCGCGAAGATCGCGTGAAGTGAGGTAATTGCCTTCGCGGCCAGAGAGCGGGCTGGAATTGACGCTGAAAATCATGGCGAGCGTGGGCTCATCAATGATGAGCGGCTCGAGCGGAGCGGGATTCTCGAGGTTAGTGAGGGTCTCGCCGATCTGGATGCCTTCGACGCCGGCAATGGCGACGATGTCACCCGCGGAGACGGATTCGGCTTCATCGCGATCGAGGCCGCGGAAGGTGAAGAGCTTGGTGATGCGGGTGGGCTGAAGCTTGCCGTCGAGCTTGCTGATGCCGACGTCCTCGCCACGATTCAGCGTGCCGTTGAAGACGCGGCAGATGGCCAGGCGGCCGAGAAATTCGGAGTAGTCCAGGTTCGTGACCTGAAGTTGGAGAACGCCGTCAGGATCGCCGGTAGGACGGGGAATTTTATTGACGATAGCTTCAAAGAGAGGAAGCAGATCGCGGGAGTCATCGCCGATTTTGCGATGAGCGACGCCGGCGCGGGCGTTGGTATAGACAATGGGAAAATCGAGTTGATCTTCGGTGGCGTCGAGATCGATGAAAAGATCGTAAATTTCGTTGAGGACTTCTTCGGGGCGCGCGTCAGGGCGATCGATTTTATTGAGGACGACGACGGGAGGAAGCTTGGCCGCCAGGGCTTTCTGGAGGACGTAGCGGGTCTGCGGGAGCGGGCCTTCGCTGGCGTCAACGAGAAGGACGACGCCATCCACCATGCGGAGTGCGCGTTCGACTTCACCGCCGAAATCGCTGTGGCCGGGAGTGTCCACGATATTGATCTTGGTGTCGTGGAAAAAGAGAGCGGTGTTCTTGGCGAGGATGGTGATACCGCGTTCGCGCTCCAGGTCGTTGGAGTCCATGACGCGCTCGATGACGGCTTCATTGGCGCGAAAGATGCCCGATTGGCGGAGCATGGTGTCCACCAGCGTGGTTTTGCCGTGGTCCACGTGGGCGATGATGGCGATGTTGCGAATCTCTTTAGTCATTTTCGTAAAAGCGTCTTAAGACAAAAATAGCTGCTGAGACAACCAGCAGCCCGGACGAACCCTTTCTTCATCGGATGCAGGTGCGGTTACAAACTACTATTTTAGCAGAGGCGGAGGCGGTGGGCCAATGAAGGATTTGGGCGGCGCAGGGA
>CAYOOS010000440.1:3467-4071 GCA_964405585.1 uncultured Acidobacteriaceae bacterium
GTCACGGTCGTGGCCCAGGTTTTGAGCTTAGAGAGCTGCGCTGCATCAGCGGACGAAGGGATAGATCTCGTCAACAATCCAATAATTTGCGAGGAGAATGGCGAAAAGGGTTCCAAGCACCCAGAGTGCCGAGCGCCAACGCTTCCAGGAGGCGCCAAGGGCGGAGTGCTGCAGGGGAATGTCCACGAAATAGGCGGCGCAGTAGCAGGCGTTTGCCAGCAATCCCAGGATGAAGAGAAGGAGTAAAGACTGGAGCGTGAATGCCGGGCGGAAGTGGGGCCAAGTCAGGACGAGCCACGCGACAACGACGAGGGAGAGGACAAGATTGTAGAAGATGCGGCGGAATTCCCAGAAGCGGATAGCGTCGGCAAGGAGGGTGCGAAAGGGATCAGGCGGGGGAAGACTTGGGAATTGGGTTGGAGTAGGTGGCATAAAAGGAGGATACGCCGTTGCTTCTCTTTGTCAAGTACTTTGTACCGCAAAGGCAATCCTCCGCTCCACGACAATGGGAGTTTGGCGGAGTCAGTGAAAAAAGGGCTTCCAAGGCCGTGTGCTCGTTCAGAATGATTGGTGACACTCGGTAGAGTGTCAGGATGAAAACCAT
>CAYOOS010000441.1:0-4060 GCA_964405585.1 uncultured Acidobacteriaceae bacterium
TCATGTTCAGTTTCATCACGTCGCGCAGCAACATTCCAAGCGGACGAACATTCTCCGCCTGCACCACCCCCGGCTTCTCCAATTTCAACGCGTACTGTCGGAAATCAGGCAGCCGCAACGCCTTTTTCAGCCGCCCGCCATTCGCATGAGGATTCGAGCCTATGCGCCGTGTTCCCGTTGGCGCAATCTCCTTGATTTCCGCACGCAACTTGCCGGCTTGGTCGAACAGTTGTTCCGGCTTGTATCCGCGCATCCAGTTCTCCAGTATCCGCAGGTGCTCCGGATTATTCTTTACATTCATGATCGGGATCTGGTGCGCACGCCAGAATCCTTCTAGTTTGTGTCCGTCGACGGTTCCCGGTGCCGTCCACCCTTTCGGTGAACGCAAAACAATCATCGGCCATCGCGGGCGTTCCGCTACGCCGGTCGTCCGCGCTTCCTTCTGAATTCTCCGGATCTCCGTCACGCAGAATTCCGTCGTCGCGGCCATCGCCTGATGCATGCTCTCGTGGCCAGACCCTTCCACGAAATATGGCGTCCACCCGTATCCGCGCAGCAAGCTTTCCAGTTCCTCGTGGCTGATGCGCGCCAGCACCGTCGGGTTGTTGATCTTGTAGCCATTCAAATGGAGGATGGGCAGCACCGCTCCATCCCGGACCGGGCTCAGAAACTTATTGACGTGCCACGAAGTCGCCAGCGGTCCCGTTTCCGATTCGCCGTCGCCCACAACCGCCGCCACAATCAACTCCGGATTGTCGAACGCCGCTCCGCACGCGTGTGAAAGCACGTACCCTAGCTCTCCTCCCTCATGAATCGAACCTGGAGTCTCCGGCGTGCAATGGCTCCCAATTCCTCCGGGAAACGAGAATTGCTTGAAAAATTCCCGCAATCCCTCCTCGTCTTCGCACTTGTCCGGGTACACTTCCGTATAGCTGCCCTCCAGATAGACCGGCGCAAGCACGCCCGGTGCGCCATGCCCCGGCCCCGCCAGAAAAATCATGTCCAGATCGTACTTCTTGATCTGGCGCATCAGGTGCGTGTAAATGAACGCCAGCCCCGGGCTCGATCCCCAATGCCCCAAGAGCCGGTTTTTGATGTGCTCCGGCTTCAAAGGCTCCCGCAAAAGCGGATTTTCCTGCAGGTAAAGCATGCCAAGGATCACATACGTGCACGCTCTCCAGAATGCATCGGTTTTACGCAGCTCTTCGGCGCTCAGGGGCGCTCCCTGTACCGTGGCTCTCGCTTTGCCATACGCACTCAAGGCCTGTAATCCATGCGGTTCAGCGCGAACTGTCGTTGTCATTCGTGACCTTTCCGTTCCAGCAAAAATTGGTTAGGCGAGTCGTTCGCAGCGCGAACTATGAGCCAATTCATTGCAAGATGTTCTGCCGCGCGCATGTTCTGTTTCAAGCCCGTCACATCTTCACCATCGGCGGCGTAGCCAGGGCGGAAATTTCTACTGCACAACCGTCCCGTATTGTATCCCTTTTATCCTTCCCCCGTGTTACGAACCCTCTTCTCCTCCGCCGCTCCGCATTCCACGTCACTTCTTCATGCACACAATTCCCCTTTAAAGTAACGTTTATCTAACCTTGACTTTACCCGGGCCGGGGGTATATTCCAGTCTTAGCGCCGGATTAGCGTTGTCTCCCCCCGTTGACTTTGAACCCGCAGCCCGCTCCACTGGGACCGACACGCGCTGCCGGTGCCGCACCTCCCGTAAACTTCTTGCACCAGCGCAAGAAATCGAAGCACAAGCCACGGCCTGGAGCGTCGCAGAAAATATAGGTGAGTCGTCATGGATGTGTTCCGAGAGCGCGTCGAGCGGGAATTGCTGGATGACATTCTGCCCTTTTGGCTCAAGTACTCCGTGGACCACGAGTTCGGCGGCTTCCGCGGTCAAATTGCCAACGACTTGACCATTGATCCCCTCGCCCACAAGGGCCTTATCCTCAACGCTCGCATCCTCTGGACCTTCGCCAAAGCCTATAAGGTCTATCGCAAAGACATCTACCTTCACACCGCGCGCCGCGCCTACGATTATCTCCATCGCCATTTCTTTGATTCGCAATTTGGCGGTTTCTTTTGGATGGTGGACCACCTCGGTAACCCCGTCGACACTAAGAAACGCATCTACGGCCAGGCCTTCACCATCTATGCCCTCGCCGAATTCGCCACGGCAACCCCGCACAATGATCGCCTTACCGAAGCCATCGCCCTTTACCGCTTGATTGAAAAAGCCGGCCACGACTCAAAAAACGGCGGATACTTTGAGACCTACGAACGCGATTGGAAACTCTCTGACGAACAGCGCCTCAGCGATGCGGACATGGATGAAAAAAAATCCATGAACACCCATCTCCATCTCCTCGAAGCCTATACAAATCTCCTCCGCATCTGGGATGACGACGCTCTCCGCATTCGCCTCCGGGAACTCATCCGTATTTTCCTGGACCACATCATTGATCCCCAAACGCACCATTTCCGCATGTTCTTTGATGAAGCCTGGCGCGACCACTCCGACCGTTTTTCCTTTGGCCACGATATCGAAGGAAGCTGGCTACTCTGCGAAGCCGCCGAAGCATTGGGCGAAAACGCCATTCTCGAGGAAACACGGAAGGCCGCCCTCGGAATCGCACAGGCCGTCTTCGACCAGGCCATTGACAACGATGGTGGCCTCCTCTACGAAGGCAACAGCAACAAAATTGTCGATTCCGACAAGCATTGGTGGCCCCAGGCCGAAGCAGTCGTCGGTTTTCTCAACGCCTATGAACTTTCCGGCAAGGATTATTTCCTGAAAGCCTCGAAAAGGAGTTGGGAGTTCATTGAAAAGTTCATCATCGACCACCAGTGCGGCGAGTGGTATTGGAAGGTGTCGCGCGACGGGACTCCGAGCAACGACAAATTTAAAGTGGATCCTTGGAAGTGCCCCTACCACAACAGCCGTACCTGTTTTGAAGTGATGCAACGCCTGGACAAATTGGTCGCCAAACATAGGGTCTGAGGATTGTCTGCTCGGTCCGCAACCCTGCCATCGGAGAACATCAATGGAATATAAAACAAAGATGCAAGAACTCTTTCGCCAGCACGAAAAGCTGATCACGCGGAAAAACATCAAAGTCGCCAACGGCAACGGCGTCTACGATCGCTATGTGAACCCCGTGCTTACTGCAGAACATACGCCGCTGTTCTGGCGCTACGATTTCGATTCCAAAACCAATCCCCATCTCATGGAGCGCATTGGCGTCAACGCCACTTTCAACGCCGGCGCCATGGAATTCGATGGCAAATTTCTCGTCTTTGCTCGCGTCGAGGGTGCGGATCGCAAATCTTTTCTGGCGATCGCGGAAAGCCCCAACGGCGTGGACAACTTCCAGTTCTGGGATTTCCCCATCCTTATGCCGGAAACGGACAACCCGGACACCAACGTTTACGACATCCGCGTGACCCGCCACGAGGATGGCTGGATCTATGGCCTTTTCTGCACTGAGCGCAAAGATCCCAAAGCCCCGCAATGGGACACCTCCTCGGCCGTGGCGCAATGCGGCATCGCCCGCACGAAAGATCTGAAAACGTGGGAACGTCTCCCCGATTTGCGCACCAAATCGCCCCAGCAGCGCAACGTCGTCTTGCATCCGGAATTTGTGGATGGCAAATACGCTCTCTACACCCGGCCTCAGGATGAATTCATTCAAGCCGGAAAAGGCGGCGGCATTGGCTGGGGACTTTGCCCCACGATGGAGGGCGCGAATATCGAAAATGAAATCATCATGGACAATCGCGAATACCACACCATCAAGGAAGTCAAAAACGGTCTGGGCCCCGGCCCCATCAAAACGCCCAAGGGCTGGCTGCATCTTGCCCACGGTGTACGCAACACCGCCGCGGGCCTCCGCTACGTCTTGTACACATTCATCACCGACGCACTAAAGCCTTACGTTATCACTCATCGTCCCGAGGGATATTTCCTCGCGCCGCAGGGCGACGAGCGCATCGGCGACGTCTCCAACGTGGCCTTCAGCAATGGTTGGATCGCCACGAAAAAAGGCGATGTCTACAT
>CAYOOS010000442.1:0-4048 GCA_964405585.1 uncultured Acidobacteriaceae bacterium
TTAGCGGCGAGGGCGTCCAGCAGGCCCTCCTCAAAATTCTCGAAGGCACCGTGGCAAACGTACCTCCCCAGGGCGGCCGCAAGCATCCCCACCAGGAATTTACGCCTGTGAACACCACCGACATCTTATTCATATGCGGTGGCGCGTTCGTGGGCCTGGAAAAGATCGTCGAACGCCGTGTTGGCAAGCGTTCTCTGGGCTTCCACACTGATGCGGCTCCAACCACCCTGCAGCGCCGCAACACCGAATTGCTCGAACAGGTGCAGCCTGGCGACCTGATCAAGTACGGACTGATCCCTGAATTTGTGGGACGCCTGCCCGTCGCCGGTGTTATGAGCGACCTGGATAAGGGCGCCCTCATGAAGATTCTCACGGAACCCAAGAACGCGCTCCTCAAGCAGTACCAGCGCCTCTTCGAGTTTGAAAATGTAAGGCTTCGCTTCACCGATGACGCTCTCGACACAGTCGCCGAGTTGGCGCTTCAGCGCAAGGTTGGCGCGCGCGGCTTGCGTATGATCCTCGAAGACCTCATGCTGGAGTTGATGTACCACCTCCCGATGCAGCGCAAGCTTCGGGACTTTGTTGTGACCGCGGACATGGTCCGGGGACACGAGATCAACTGGAGTTTGCTGGAAAAAGCGGGATAGTTTTTCTGTCGTCTGCTGGGTCGTTATTCTTCCGGCAGCCCTTACTATCCCCGTCCTAAAGGAGTCTCAGGGGCCCGCATGTTCACTCGCGAAAAACAGGAAATGAAGCGCGTACCGATGATGCCGGTGCGGGACATGGTCATCTTCCCACAGCAGATGACTCCCTTCATCGTCGGGCGCGAAGCCAGCGTCCGCGCTCTCGAGGAAGCCCTGGCCGGCGACAAGAAAATTTTTCTCTCCACGCAGCACGACGCCTCTGTGGATGACCCAAAGCCCGAGGAAATCTACGCTGTCGGTACCCTCGCCAACATCGTCCAGAGCGTCAAGCTCCCTGATGGCAACATTAAAGTTCTCGTCGAAGGCATCGAGCGCGCCCGCGCCATTTCCATCAGCCCCGAGGAAGGCTTTTTTCGCGCCACCATCCGCCTGATGGCCGCCAAGATCGAGACCTCGCCCCAAGTCGAACAGCTCGTCCAGAAGGTCACCACCCTCTACGAGCAGTTCATCAAGCTTTCGCAAAGCCTCAATTACGACACCATGATCGCCGCCGCTCGCGTGGACGATCCTTCCCGCCTCTCTGACACCATCGCCGCCAATCTTCAGCTCCCGGTGGACGAAAAGCAGGATCTCCTCGAGACCGCCGACCCCCTCGAGCGCCTCAATCGTGTCGCCGATATCCTCGAAATCGAACTCGAAAAGCTCAATGTGGACCGCAACATCAATACGCGCGTCAAGCGCCAGATGGAGCGCGCACAGAAAGAGTATTACCTCAACGAAAAACTCAAGGCCATCCAGAAAGAACTCGGCCGCGGCGAAAAGAGCGAAATCGACGAACTGAAGAAGAAGCTGGACTCCGCCGGCATGCCCAAGGATGTCCACGAAAAGGCCACCACCGAATTAAAGCGCCTCGAGCTGATGCCTCCTATGTCCGCCGAATCCACGGTCAGCCGCAATTACATCGATTGGCTGCTCGCGGTACCCTGGAAAAAGCGTTCCAAGGAAATTCGCGACATCAAGGCTGCCGAAGTCATCCTGAACAACGAACACTATGGCCTGGAGAAGATCAAGGAGCGCATCCTTGAATTCCTCGCCGTCCGCCAGCTCGTCAAGAATCCCAAGGGCTCCATTCTCTGCTTTGTCGGACCTCCGGGCGTCGGCAAAACCTCTCTCGCCATGTCCATCGGCCACGCTACGGGCCGTAAATTCGTCCGCGTCTCGCTGGGCGGCGTGCGCGACGAAGCCGAAATTCGCGGCCATCGCCGCACCTACATTGGCGCGCTCCCCGGCCAGATCATCCAGATGATGAAGAAGGCCGGCACCGTCAATCCCATCTTTGTTCTTGATGAAGTGGATAAGATGTCCACCGACTTCCGCGGCGATCCCTCGGCCGCCCTCATGGAAGTCCTCGATCCTGAGCTCAACCACTCCTTCACCGATCACTACCTCGACGTCGAGTACGATCTGTCCAAGGTCATGTTCGTGTGCACCGCCAATGTTCTCCACACCATTCCGCAGCCCCTCATGGATCGCATGGAAATCCTGCGACTCCCCGGCTACACCGAGCAGGAGAAGCTGGAGATCGCCAAGCGCTTCCTCGTCAAGCGTTCCCAGGAAGCCACCGGCCTCACCGACAAGAATCTCACCTTCACGGATGAAGGCTTGTTGCACATGATCCGCCACTACACCCACGAAGCGGGCGTGCGCAACCTCGAACGCGAAATCCAGAATATTGCCCGCAAGATGGCCCGCCGCGTTGTCGCCGATGGCAAGGACACCTCCATCAAAATTACCGCTGAAAACGTCAACGAATATCTCGGCGTCCTGAAGTACCGCGAATTCTGGCTCGAGAAGCAGAACGAAATTGGCCTCACCACCGGCCTCGCCTGGACCGAAGTCGGCGGCTCCGTCCTCGCCGTGGAAGCCACCACCATGGAAGGCAAGGGACGCCTGACTCCCACCGGAAAACTCGGCGAAGTCATGCAGGAATCCGCGCAAGCCGCCATGAGCTACGTGCGCTCGCGCACCGCCGCACTCGGCCTCGCCAAGGATTTCTACCGCACCATTGATATCCATGTTCACGTCCCCGAAGGCGCCATCCCCAAGGACGGCCCCTCTGCCGGCATCACCATTTGCAACTCCATCGTAAGCGCGCTCACCAAGAACGCTGTGCGATGTGATGTTGCCATGACCGGCGAAATCACCCTTCGCGGCAAAGTTCTCCCCATCGGCGGGGTCAAGGAGAAACTCCTGGCCGCCCACCGAATGGGCTTGCGTACCATAGTGCTTCCGAAGGATAATGAGAAAGACCTTGCGGATATCCCTCAGGAGATTCTCTCCAGCCTGAAAATACATTTCGTGGAAACGATGGACGAAGTGTTGCAGATTGCGCTGGAGCGCCCGGTTGTGCCGTTGGAGCACACTGGCGTTGCGCCCGTCGCGGATTCTTTCACGGGCCCCGATAAAGACGCGAGTTTGACCAACTAAGTTGCAGTTCCAGGCGCGGCTTACACCCGCGGGCCGTTAGTTTGTTCGCATTGCCCTGGGGTTGCCTCCGGTTGCAGACAGTTTGGTTGCCCGCCCTGTCGGATCATTCGTTCCGCTGGAAGGTATACCACCACGCAGTCCATTCCGGGATCTCAAGGTCAATTAGCTCCACCATTTCAACCATCAAATCACCACAAGTCAGGATATATGGCAAAAGAGACAAGCACTGAAGGCAACAATCAAATCAGCATCAGCCTCGCTGAGCTTAAAGAAAAAAACATCACCGATCTCGCTAAAATCGCCAAGGAACTCAACATTCCTGGCGCCAGCGGCATGCGCAAGCAGGAACTCATCTTTCAGATCCTCCGCGCCCAGACCGAGAAGAGCGGCCTGATCTTCTCCGAAGGCGTTCTCGAGTGTCTCCCGGACGGCTTCGGCTTCCTCCGCGCGCCCGAGTACAACTATCTCCCCGGCCCGGACGACATCTACGTCTCCCCGTCCCAGATTCGCAAGTTCGATCTGCGCACCGGCGACACCGTTTCCGGCCAAGTTCGCCCGCCCAAGGATGGCGAGCGCTACTTCGCCCTCATCAAGGTCGAAGCCGTCAATTTTGAGGATCCCGAAGTCGCTCGCAACAAAATCTTCTTTGACAACCTTACCCCTCTCTACCCCCAGGGCCGCCTCAAGATGGAAACCACCAAGGAAAATCTTACTGGCCGCGTTCTTGATCTTCTCTGCCCCGTCGGCAAAGGCCAGCGCGGCTTGATCGTCGCTCCTCCCCGCACCGGCAAAACGATGATGCTGCAGTCCATCGCCAATTCCGTCACCACCAATCATCCGGAGGTCGCCCTCATCGTCCTTCTGATTGACGAGCGCCCCGAAGAAGTCACGGACATGCAGCGCACCGTCAAGGGCGA
>CAYOOS010000443.1:0-4036 GCA_964405585.1 uncultured Acidobacteriaceae bacterium
AGCTGGCAGAAGGAAAACCCTGCTGAAAGCGCCCATCCCAGCGGAATGACTCTAAACCAGCCTTTGTAGTAGCGGTAGCCGGTCCAACTCGATGCGTACAAGAAAAAGAGGCCAATCGCCCCCAACAACAAAGACCGGCCCAGATACTGTCCTCTCGAAATGGGCCCATTCAATCTCTCGTTTCGTTCGCGCACTCGTTCGGAAGCAGGCTTGCCCGTGCTCATCGTATAGAGTCGGTCCTTTGCCCAGAGCCAAAGTGCGCCGACGACAAAGGCGCCAAGCAAGACAAAAAACACGAGCAACAAGTCACTCATCGAAGTAACCAAAGCACCATATTAACACCAACGAAGGTAGTGGCGGCTTCTAAGCGATCTGTTGCCAGAAGGTGGCTTCGCGGGCGGCCAGCAACGAATCTTTGCGCGCATTCCAGCGGAGAAAATGCGGAGTTCGTGTGTGCGCGGTGTGATGTTCGCGCGTTTCCCACACTTCATGCAGGAAAAACTGGCAGGGGAGATCCGTCGAGCGGTGCACATCGTATTGCAGGCAGCCTTCTTCCCGCCGCGTCGGCGCAACCAGCGCGCGCAACTCCGCTTCCAGCAGCGGTTCCTGCCCCTCCTTGGCGCGCATAATCACCACCAGCGTTACTGCATGCTTAGGAAGTTTCACGACCTTCGTGCGTTTGGACCTTCGAAGGCTGCTCCGCCGCTTTGCGCTCTTCTTCGCTTTTCGTTTGGCCATATCGGCGGGGATTGTAACCCATCTGCGGCCAAGAGCAACTGCGTTTTATTGAGACCCAGTCGTTCTATCGGGCTCGCAGACTCTCACTGCGCTACATGTTTGGCAGGAACGCCAGACACACGGGCGAGGGCACGCCTTCGGTCTTGGAGACTTGCGTGGCCCCCGGCACCATCGCGGGATCGATACGAAAGACCACGATGGAATTGGAGAGCTGGTTTTCAACCAACAGGAAGCGGCCTGTAGGATCAATGGCGAAGTGGCGGGGTTCCTTGCCGCCCGTGGGAAATTCTCCGGCGGGGCGAAGCATCCCGCTTGCGGGATCAACCGCGAAAACAGCGATCGTGTCGTGCCCGCGGTTGGAGGCAAACAGCCACTTGCCGTCCGGATGGATGGCGATTTCGGCGTCGTCATTCCGGCCCTGGAAACCCTTGGGCAGCGTGGAAACGACTTGAAAATCCTTCAGCGTCCCTTTCCCAGCATCATAGGCAAACGCGGTGACCGTCGCATTCATTTCGCTGACAACATAGAAGAACTTGCCGTCCATTGAAAATACGCCGTGGCGCGGTCCAGCGCCGGGAGCAAGCTTGGTGAACGGCGGATCATTCGGCATAAGCGTTCCCTTAGCCGCGTCGAAGCGGTAGCTGACGATTTCGTCCAAGCCCAGGTCGGCCACCAGCACGAATCTGTTGTCCGGCGAAGCTTCAATCCAATGGGCATGCGGCCCTTCCTGGCGTTTCCTATTTGGCCCTGAGCCGTGGTGCTGAACCGCGGCCGTGTGCTCTCCCAATCGTCCATCGGCAAGAATGGGGAAAACGGCAATGCTGCCGGAGGAGTAGTTCGCCACGAACAAATACTTGCCGGTTTTATCCAGCGAGAGGTAGCAGGGGCTCTCGCCCAGCGCGGGGAGCTGATTGAGCTGCGTGAGCTTGGCGGCTTTGGCGTCAATCGCGAAGGCGGTAACCATACTTTTCTTCTCGCCTTCGTTAGCCGCGTACGCGTACTTCCCGCTCGGATGGACGAGTACGAAAGACGGATCCGGCGTTTCCGCAGCAACGCCTTTCAGCGTGAGCTTGCCTGTCTCCGCGTCGAATTCGTAAGCGTAAACGCCTTTGCTGTCGGTTTTACTGGTGTACGTGCCGACAAACGCGAGATAGGTGTGGCTCATCGCAGGCCTGCCCGCAGCGCCGGCAAGCGCGAGGACAGCGAGGGACGTAGCAAACGCAAGGAATGCAAACAAACGGGGTGTGATCTTCATAAGGGTTAGAATTTTAGCACCAAGCGGTGGGTCACTGCCCAAAGGGTTGTCCCATTTGAGAGGCTCTAAAGACGATCTTATTTCAAGGCTTGGAGGCGAAAGATCTCGTAATACCTAATCTTCTTGTCCCCGTTTTTCCTGGTTTTCTGCATGTAGAAAACCATCCAATGGGTTCCCTTCGATATCTCGGATGGTTTAAGTTCAAGTGGCGTGCCGTCTTTGAGCTTAACTTTGTAGCCCTCCAGCAGCACACCGGTGAAGGTTTCGGTCTTGGATCCCTTCGTATAGGTAAGCGTTATCTCCCTTGTGTCATCGTTTGTGGATGTCACCTCTCCGGACCATGTATCGCCACTATAGCCCGGTGGGTAGTAGTCATTCGGAGCCGAGCCGTGCTGGGCGAGTGACCGTGGTAGCAGAAGCAGGACCAGACAAAAAGCGAAAGTAAATCTTTTCATCCACACCTCCGCGCTGGCACCAGCTTACTTCTTTTCCTCGCCTTCCTCTTCCTGCAGTACAGCGGCGGCCGCGACGGAGTCGTCGTCATCGAGCCGCAGCAAGCGCACGCCTTGCGTGGATCGGCCCGCTTCGCGAATCTCACTCGCGTGGACGCGGATCACCTTGCCGTGTTCCGTGATGATCATGACGTCAGACTCTTCCGTAACCTGCAGCGTCGCTACAACCGAACCGTTGCGGTCGGTGGTCTTCATGTTCACCACGCCCTTGCCGCCGCGCGACGTGATGCGGTATTCGGCCAAGGCGGTGCGCTTGCCGTAACCTTTTTCGGCGACGGTAAGCATCAGGGTGGTGAGGGAATCCCGGATGTGCTCGTTGTCGAGCTCTTCCAGATTTTGCGAAGTCTGGTCGTGTTCCTTGGCGATAATCACGAAGTCCGGCTGCACGGCGTCCATGCTGACGACGTAATCGCCCTTGTCCAGGTCCATGCCATTCACGCCGCCGGCGTTGCGGCCCATGGGGCGCACTTCCGTTTCGCGGAACAAAATGGCCTGGCCTTCATGGCTCGCCAGGAAGATCATCTGTTTGCTGTCGGTGAGCTTTGCGCCAATCAGTTCGTCCTTGTCTTCCAGGTTGATGGCGATGATGCCCGTGGAGCGCGGGTTGGAAAATTCGGTAATCGTCGATTTCTTCACCGTGCCGTTCTTCGTGGCCATGAAGACGAAGCGGCCTTCCTCTTCCAGGTTCGTCGCCGCCACCAGTGCCGTCAGTTTTTCGTCTTCCTGGAATTTCACCAGGCTGGCGATGGCCTTGCCGCGCGTGGCCGCCGCCGCTTCCGGCAGTTCATAAACCTTCAACCAGTAAACGCGGCCCTTGGAAGTGAACAGCAGGATGTAGCTGTGCGCCGAGGCGATGAACAAATGCTCGACGAAATCTTCTTCCTTCGTTCTCGCGCCGATACGCCCCTTGCCGCCGCGCGATTGATGACGGTAAACCTCCACGGGCGTGCGCTTGATATAGCCCGCGTGGCTCACGGTAATGAGCATGTCGGTGTCCGCAATCAAGTCTTCCAGCTTGATCTCGTCCACCTTGTCCACGATCTGCGTGCGCCGGTCATCGCCATAGGCTTTATGAACTTCGCGCAACTCGCCGATGATCACCTGCTTCAGCTTTTTGTCGCTGGCCAGTATTTCGCGTAATTCCGCGATGAGTTCGCGGATGGACTTCAATTCCTTCAGAATTTCGTCAATCGAAAGTTGCGTCAGGCGATGCAATTGCAACTCGAGGATGGCGTCAATCTGTGCGTAACTGAGGCCCAGCCCGGTCGCGCCGCGGCCCGCCGCTTCGATTTCCGGCGCACCGGCAAAACGGTATTTGCGCCCGTCGAGCTTCACGCCTTCAAGTTTCTTGGATTTGCCGTTCTCCGTGATGGTCACGTCCTGCTCGGTGAAATACTTGAACAGGTTTTCCTTGGCTTCGGCGCGGCTGCTGCTGCCGCGAATCACGCGGATGACGTTGTCCAGGTGATCGAGCGCAATCTGGTAGCCCACCAAAATGTGTTCGCGCTCTTCCGCTTTGCGCAATTCGAAA
>CAYOOS010000444.1:0-4024 GCA_964405585.1 uncultured Acidobacteriaceae bacterium
CCCAGCATCAGGGCGCTGAATCTGCGGGAAGCAATCGACTGCTCCAGGACTTGTTCCATGCTCCGGATGCCTGATACCGGTTCATTGGCGTCCGCCGCCGCGACAGCGCGCCGCAGCGCTTTCGAGAACGCCAGCGGATTACCGCTGGTATGCACCACCAGAGTCGCGAACGGCATTGAGAATTGGCTGAACGGTGCATACATCTGCGGATCCGGATCATACTCCAGGCCGGAATGGCGCACGCCCTGTACCACACCAACGATCTCTCGCCAGATTGGCACACCGTCACGGGTCTCATCGAAACTGATTTGCTTGCCGATCGGCGATTGGTTCGGCCAGTATCGGGCCGCCATAACGTCATTGATGACGATGACGTTTGGCGCGGCGGCGGAGTCGCCATCGGTGATCGCGCGACCGCCGAGGAGAGAGATACCCAAAGCGCGGAAATAATCGGGCGTCGCGCAACGGATTTGTGCTTTTGATTCCTCGCCCGGCGGCGCTGGCGGCCGGCCGGCAACTTGAAAATCGAACGAGGGTCCGTTGCCGGCGAGCGGCAGATGAGTCACGGCACCCGCAGCCAGCACGGTGGGGTCCGTGCGAATCCGATCCAGGACATGAGCCAGGAACGCCTGTCGTTGGGAGGGCCGATAGTTGGCATTTTGCAGGTTGACATTCGCCGTCAAAACGTTGGACACGTTGAAACCAGGATTGATGTGTTCCACCAGGAAAAAACTCTTCACCAGCAGACCGGCGCCTGTCAACAAAACCGCCGACAGGGCTACTTCCGCGACCACAAAGACATTCCGAAGCCGGTTGGCCGACCGGCTTGCCGTTGAGCTCCTTGCGTTCTCCTTGAGCGCGCCGGCCATAGCCTGACTCGATAGGTGCAAGGCGGGAGCGAGCCCGAACAAGATTCCCGCACCTAAAGCGACAAGCAGCGCGAATGCCAATGTCGAAAGAGTCAAACCGCTCTCGCCGATCCTGGTCACATCGGCGGGGGTCACGAGGATGATCGCCTTGATCAACCAGTGCGCGAGCAGGAGTCCGGCAGCCGCGCTCACGAGGGACAGCAGCAGGCTCTCGATGAACAATTGGCGGATGATCTGCCTCCGTCCAGCACCAAGGGCGCAACGGATCGCAACCTCTCTGCGCCGTTCCGTTGCCCGCGACAACAGGAGCGTGGCAACATTCGCGCACGCAATCATCAGAACAAAAGTAACCGCACCGAATATCAGGATCAAACTTGTTCGGTAGCTGCTTGTCCAATCATCCTGCAGCAAACTTGCATCGGCGCCGTGGCCCGTGTTGTCTCGTGGGTATGCTTTTTCGAGACCCGCCGAGACGGTCCCCATATTGGCCCGCGCCTTCTCGATGCCCACCTCCGGACGGAGCCGGCCAATCACGTCGAGGATGTGCATAGTGCGCCCTGCCATCCGGGAACTCGGATCGATTGCCAAAGGCACCCACAGCTCGACCTTACGATCCGGGAAAAAGAAATCCGCCGGCATGATTCCCACTACATCGAATGGAGCTTCGTCGATTCGAATCGATTTGCCGAGTAAGCCGGAATCGCTGCCAAAACGGCGCTCCCACAGACTATGGCTGAGAATAACGACGCGATGAGCGCCTGGTTTTTCGTCATCGGGCAAGAAGCTCCGTCCAAATTGCGGGGATACCCTCAGGAGTGAAAAGAGATTGGCGGACACGGACGCTCCCTGTACTTGTTCCGGGTCGGCGTTGCCAGTCAGGTTACGGTCGCCAGACTGGTACGCAGCCATTGCGCTGAAAACGCTATTTTGGGCCTTCCAGTCAGCGTAATCCGCCCAAGAAACACGGCCTTTGGGCAGGTGCGCCCGTTTCTCCCAGATCCTCACAAGCTGATCGGGCTTGCCATACGGCAACGGTCGCAGCAGAGTGGCATCGACCACGCTGAACAAGGCGACATTGGCACCGATGCCTACCCCCAGGGTAAGGACTGCAGTAAGCGTAAAGCTTCGGTGCTTGACCAGCATACGGGCGGCAAAACGGCAATCCTGAATAAAACCAGAAGAAGTCACGGTAGCAGTATAAAGGCCGGAATCGGTTCCAGGGTCAAGTAAATTCTGCGGTCTTGCCTGCCTTAGAGCAAATGCGCGAGTTGGAAGGGCATCGACCGGTCGGACGGGGTTGCTGCTTTGGTCGCCGAAAAGCGCGCGGAGTTTAGGAGCCACGCTTCGATCATCAGAGTCTGGACTCAGCAGTCACTCCCTGACGAGTGGTGCCTCAATACCAAAACTAGCGAGCGGCACGACTGCCGTTGAAGGCGTTGACAACTGGAGTCCGCACAATGGATCTGTCTGAAGGAGCTCCGCTTCGTCAGTCAGCGCATCCTTTAGCTGATCAGCGGAAATCAGATGACCCGACGCAGTCAGCCGAGGTAATCCGACTCTCCACAATTGCCTGATGACGGTTTGCTTGTTTGCATCCCCCTCGGAGAAGGTCAGCCCGCTGTTGGTCACCCTATTGCCCAACGACCTCAAGTGCCTCTGAACAAAGATCAGTTTCAGCAGCGTATAATCATCGAAGAAGCAGACATTCGTGCAGTCAAATATAACGCGCCCCGGCTGCAGGGTCGAGTCGTCAGACAACGCCTCGTTGAGTACCTGAGCCAAGTGGGTGTCTATAAGGAAGGGTGGAAGGTTCAGGCTACGCTCTTGCACGGAGAGTCCTCCGCTACACTTTCTTACGCGACCATGTGACCTTCGAGGGACGGTGGAATGCCGCGACGTGTACGCCGACACAGACCTATACATATAGTATCAGGTCCTAAAATTCGTGAATTGTTCAATCCGGACCACAACACTCAGGGTGCGTCGCCAACCTGTCAATCAAGCTTCGGGGCCGCCGCCGGAGGAGTTGTTGCGAATGCCCAATGCGTTCGACGAGTGATCCAGCGGGCCCTGAAACGGGTCCGTCACACCTAGCGCCGGTCGGCGTATGGAGGGATAAGCACCTAGCGAGCCACGAGACCACGCTCCCACAACCGGCGCAAGCATCGGTGAGTGACATCTTCATTGCTGGCCGCGGTGAGCGACATCTTCGTTGCCGCCTGCCAACTGCACAATTTGAGCGGCTGAACAGAAACGGTACCGCAAGACCGCGTCGAAGATATCGAGGTCCCGGTCTGTGATCTGTCCGGGCCGCCCGACCTCGGGTCGGATGAATTTGGAGAGTTTTGCGTGGCCATAGAAGTTTGCTCCCTTTTCCGTCAGGCTCTCAGGCTGAGTGCGCGGGCTGGTTGCCATCGCAAACGGAGCCCTCGGGGTCAACTTCCGAACGACCGCCGGCGGTCAAAAGCGAACGGCCGCGTCCGCGACGGCCGCCACGGTCGGCTTCCCCGTCGGACCGTGCCGTGTCGGTCTGGCGATCCAATTCGGCAAGTGCTGCCGATGTCTCGGAGAATCGGCCGATGAGATCAGCCGGGGTTGAGAAGTGGATGACGAGCTCACCGCGCCGGACGTACACCTGGAGCGGGAGCGCGTTCCTGTATCAGAACCGTATCAAAACGGATCTGATTGAGCCCTCAGGGGTTGTCGGCTGAGCGAAAGCAGATGCTCCAAATCGTTGAAAACCAAAGGACACAATAGGAACCAAACGACTGAAAGGAAAACAGTTTTCGTGCTTCACACTGAGGTCACAGGTTCGAGCCCCGTCGTGGCCGCCATTCAAACGATGGCTACTCCGGAGGTAGCTGACATCACCTCACTTTCCATCTAATGTCAGCTTCACTCAATTTCGCGGCGGTCGCGACCATCCTGCTCCCAGGCAATCTTTGCGTCGCGAAACCTGAGCAAACCTTTTTCATTCACGCCTAGGGGGAATTTATATTTGGCGTTCTTTCAAGCGGTTGCAAGCGGCTCTTGAAGGGCAATTTACGGGGTGAATGCTACGCTCAGGCCGGAGAAAACCATGACACGCTATCCCATTACAACAGGAACGCAAACAGTCACGGCCGCCGGCCCGGTCACAGGGACCCTCAGCACGG
>CAYOOS010000445.1:0-4018 GCA_964405585.1 uncultured Acidobacteriaceae bacterium
ACCAGGGTTGGTTCCACACGGGCGACCTGGCGCGATGCGACGCAGACGGGTTTTTCTACATCACGGGCCGCTCGAAGGACATGATCATCAGTGGCGGCGTCAATATCTATCCCGCGGAAATCGAGAAGGAGATGCTCGATCACCCGGCCGTTGCCGAGGTTTCTGTGATTGCAATGGCCGATGAGAAATGGGGCGAGGTTCCCGTCGCCTTCGTTGCGCTAAAGCCGGCCGCGCGCGCAGGAGAACATGAACTGATCGAATTCCTGCGTCCAAGAATCAACAAAATCAAATTGCCGCGGTGCGTTATTTATGTCGAGGCATTGCCCCGCAACGCGTATGGTAAGGTCTTGAAGCTCGATCTTCAGGAGCGTTTGCGACATCTAAAGTTTGGCGCTCACGGCGCAGGTCATTCTGCTTCAATCGAACGCAAGACATCCTGAGAGGTGTTTTATGAAACGCATTTACATCGCCGCTTATCATCAATCGAAGTTCGGAAAGCTCATGGGCATGCCGGTGCCCGAGATTCTGCGGCGCGCCGTCACGGAAACCTGCGCGGAAATCAAAGCGGAGCCATCAGCAATTGATGTCGGCTCCGTGGGTGCTGTCTGTAATATCTCTCTTAACCAGCAAGGCCTGCTTGCGGGGCTGGTAGCTGATATTCCGGGCCTTGCGGGTAAGCCGATCGAGTCCGTGGAGAACGCCTGCGCTTCCGGAGGCCAGGCGGTCATCTCCGTGATCCAGAAATTGCAGATTGGGTGGGGCGATATCGGCATTGCTATCGGCTACGAAAAAATGCGCGATGCCGAAGGCAAAATGGATGGCAAACTGATCGGCCAGGCCCTTGGCTATTTTTCGCATCCGGACGAACGGGAAGGCAAGGTGTACATCTTCCCTCACCTGTTTGCGGAAGTGATGGAGTGCTACCTGAAGATTCACAAAGTTTCCGAGGAAGATCTGGCGCAGATTGCCGTTACCGAGTATGCGAACGCGCGGCACAACGAGTACGCGCAGATGCGGAACGTCGAGCTTACCGTTGCACAGGCGATGCAGATCGGCGGCATCAATCGCTACATCGTCGAAGGGCTGCCGCTGAAGACTTACGATTGTTCGCAGATCACCGACGGTTATGCCGCGTTGATTCTTGCGACCGAGGAGGGGCTGACGAAGCTCGGCGTGGCGAAACAGGATTGCGTCGAGATTGCCGGATACGCGCAGGCAACCGACCCTCTGAAAAAAGCGGGCCGCGATGTGCTGCGCCCCGCCGGCGCGACCAAGGCCATGAACGCCGCGTACCGCATGGCCGGTGTTACGCACGACGATGTGAAGGTCGCGGAAATCCACGATTGTTTTACGGTTATGGGCGCGCTGGGCACGGAAGTTCTGGGAAAAGCGGCTTACGGCAAAGGGGCGCAATATTGGGTGAAAGGAAAAGCCAAGGTGGATGGCGAGTGCGGGATCAACACCTCCGGCGGACTTATTGCGAAGGGCCACCCGATTGGCGCAACCGGCGTTGCGATGCTGGGCTGGTGCGCCTGGCAGTTGTTGGGAAAGGTCCCGAAACCGTTGCAGGTGCCGGGCGCACGCGTTGCCGCCACCTTTAATATAGGCGGACCGATCTGTGCCTCGGTGTGTACGGTATTGAAATCCTAGGAGCTAGTCGCAATAGCGGCTGCCACAGCTCGATTACTTAACGTCCCAGGAGCAGCCGATCGATGCGGCGGCTGACGTCACGCAAGTACGCCTCGTCGCCGCCTTCCAGTTCCGCGATGGCGCTGCCGGAGTAACCGATGTCGGCGAATGCCTGGCGGACCGCGGGCCAATCCACATCGCCGTCGCCGAGATTCACCCAGGCGTAGCCATCTTCCTTGCGCTTGAAATCTTTCAAGTGCACCTTGGCGATTTCCTTGCCAAGCGTGCGAATCCAGTCTTGCGGATAGCCGTACAGCACCACGTTGCCGACGTCAAACCAGGCTTTGATCCACTGGCTCTGGAACTCGCCGATGTATCTGGCCATCTCCAGCGGGCTCAGCAGGAATTTGTTCCACACTTCTTCGAGGGCAATGACGATTTTCAGCTCCGCGGCAAGAGGGATCAGTTTGCGGATTTGTTTCTGAGAGCGCGTCCAGGCGTCGTGGTAGGACGTTTGCGGATTCACCACGGCGGGAACAAGCAGCACGGCGTCCGATCCCCACAGCTTGGCGTTGTGGAGGGAAGTACGCATCCCCGCCAGACTTTTTTCCACCACTTGCGGGTCAGCCGAGGACAACGGATAGTCCCAGTGATCCATGTTCATCACGGAGTCGATGCGGATGCCCGCGGCAGTCGCGGCGTTCTTCATCTCCTCGGCAATATGAGGATCGGGCGTAGTAGGCGCTTGCACAACCTCAAAACCAACGTCGCGGGCCATTTTGAAGCGGTCGGCGTGGCCTAGTTTGCCCGGCAGCATGTCGTAGACCAGCCCCTTCTTCATCGAAGGCGCATCCGGGGATGGCGCAAGCTTTGACGCAATCGGCGCTGAGTTTCCCGCTGCCGCCGCCAGAGATTCCGCGAATGCTCCGCCGAAACTGGCTGCACAGGCTGCTGTCACAGAGGATTTCAGGAACGCGCGACGCGATCTTTGGATCATATTTGTACCTCGCGGCAAGAAAACTGGAACCGGCGTGGCAACTTCAGCGCAGCTTGTTCAGGTCAATCTTGGGATCCCACACCTCAGTCGACTTCAGCAGTTCATCCCAAGTAACTTCGCGCTGCTGGTAGGCGGCGGAACGCGCCATCATGCAGGAAAGCGCCGATTCGGCACCCTTCGCGGCCTGATTGTGATATTTCCCGCTGGTGATGCTTTCCACGAATGCTTTCTTTTTTTCGGCATCGGCGAATTCCAGATTGGAGTGGAAATTCCCGGTCACCGAGAATTTCTGGTCTCCCGGTTGATCCTTTTCGGCGACGAGCGGCGCCTGCCACGGTTCATCGCCCCAGATGCCCAGCGGGCCGGTGTAAGGCGACAGCGACGTGCCTTTGGTGCCGAAGAAGCGTTCGGTAACATCCCACCAGCCCTTTGCGAATTGGGTGGAGCTGAATGTGACGTCGACGCCGTCGGGATACTGGAACACCGCGTTGTAATTTCCGTAGACGTCCCCGTCGGCGGGGCGGCCCAGACGTCCACCGGTCGCGGTAACTTTCAAGGGGTGGGCTTTCAGAATCCAGTTACAGATATCAATGACGTGGATGTTCTGCTCCACGATGATGTCGCCGGAAAGAACACGGTCATAAATCCAGTTGCGCAGGCGAAGTTCGGCGGGTGAAGCGTTCGGCCAGGCAGGCCGGTCGATGTAGCCGGTAAGGTAGTGAGCTTCGCCGCAAGCAATCTTGCCAAGCGCGCCTCCATGGATGCGCCTCACCAGTTCCACAAACGGCGGACAATCGCGAATCTGGAATCCCACGTCAAAGCTCAGTTTTCCTTCGGTGCGCTTGCCGATTTCAATCACTTTCAATGCGCCGGGAACATCAACGGCCACGGGCTTTTCGAGATAGACGTGCTTGCCCGCGGCGGTCACGGCTTCCAGGTGGCTGAGGTGATAGTAAGGCGGCGTGGCGACTACAATGGCGTCCACTTCCTTGGAAGCGGCGATTTGCTGGTAGGCATTGGGGCCAACGAACAGTTGTCCGGCGTCCAAGGCGGAATAGCCTTTTGCCTGCTGAATCTGGTCGAAATGCGCGCGAGCGGTGGCGAGTTGGTCTGGAAACAGGTCGCCGAGCGCGACGACGCGAGCGCCGCCCGTGTCCACGAGGTTCGTGGCGTCCTCTGTGCCGCGCCCGCCGCAACCGAGCAGGCCCACGCGCACGACGGAATTGGCGGCCGTGCCGCGTACCAAGGATGGATTGATGAACATGATGCCCGCGGAAGCAGCCGCCGCCCCAATAAATTTCCGGCGGTCCATTTTGTCCGAAGTGTTCGATTCTTGCTTGAAATCGCCTGGCATGTTTCCTCCTGATTTTTCTTTGACCATTAACCGATCAG
>CAYOOS010000446.1:0-4015 GCA_964405585.1 uncultured Acidobacteriaceae bacterium
ACAACGGCTATCATCAGGCCACCTTGATCGTCCTTGATCCCGATCGCGTGTTTGGCGCTTCCACCGAGATCCGACCCGAGTTTCAGATCCACGGCATGGCCGCTGCTCAGGAGCGCTTGCGCCTGTTATTCCCCCGCAGCGATTTGAACTGCGCGTTATACACATACAATCAGGCCACCGAACCTACCATTGACCATGGTAGCATTCGAGTTATGGTCCAGGAATGCGTGATTCCGCCGGGTTGCCTCGTCTGGTATGAATTCGACAAGAATCTCCATCTAATTTCGGCTTACCCGGGCGACGAATTCCGCAGCACCCATGTGCGCTTCTATCAAACCGGCAAGGATGCGCATTCTTTTGGTGCGGAAGAACAATCGGCTTTTCAAAAGGTCCGCTGCCTGGTGGGTTGCAAATCGGATTTCGTTCCCGTCGGTAACCTTGTCCCCTGATTCCGCACACCAACTGGCCGGTTTCAGGAATCCCCCGAAATCAGCGCGATTTCATACCAATTTCATATCATTTCTTCCCCGCTCCTATTGACACTCGTTTGAACCCTTGCCAGCATCGCCCAACCCGCTGATTCGTTCTGCTTCAGATGGAGGGTGAGTCGATGAAACATCCAGAAATGGATTGTGCTCTCGCAAAGCGAATTTTATTGGAAGCACGATGATTCTAGGAACCATGGGTCAGAACTCCCGCATTGGCCGACACTTCGGTTCTACATTCCCTCGCCCCGCTTGCGTTGCGTTGCTCGCGCTGCTCACGATGGCTTGCTGCTGCTCCACCTTTGGCACCGTGATCAACGACGCGGCGATGGCTGGCGACTTAGCTAAAGTCCAAGCCCTGCTCAAAGACAATCCTGCTCTGGTCTGCAGCAAGGACCCCAAGGGTCTGACACCGTTGCATTTGGCGGCCGCCTACGGACACGAGGATGTCGCGGCTCTCCTCTTGGACAGCCAAGCCTGCGTTGATGCCAAGGCCATTGACGGCAGCACGCCATTGCACGCGGCGGCGGCCCATGGCCGCTCCGAGGTTGCAAAACTCCTCCTAGCGGCCAAAGCAGACGTCAACGCTAAAACGAACAGTGGATTAACGCCCCTGCATTTGGCGGCACTTCTGGACCATGCCGAAATAGCAATCCTTCTGCTCGAAAACCACGCGGATGTGAATGCCAAATCCGGTGCCGGCGTTGCTGACGATAATGGGCCGGGAATCCATGTTGTCTCTACAGTGTTAGGCGCCGGCTTCACGGTAGCTCACGGTGATTCTTTCGGCGGTGGCGCCACCCCTCTGCATTTAGCGGCGATGTCCGGTTACAAAAACCTCGCAGAGATACTTCTGGCTCACGGCGCCGATATCAATGCCAGGAATAACTCGGGCAAGACCCCTTTGCAGTTGGCTAAGAGCCGCAAGGATATGGCGGACTCTCTGCGCCGGCACGGGGCTCGCGAATGAACCCTCTGTTGGCGAATACCGTTAGAACACAGCGAATCGGAGGAACCATGAAATCGCATTTTGTCAGCAAACGCTTGTTCGTCTTTTATCGCTATTTACTCGTGGCCGGCTTTCTGGTTATCTCAACCGTCCTTTGTGAAGCCGGAAATAGGCCACCCCTCTTTGTCGATCCGAATTTTAGTTCGTCAGCCATTGCTCAGTTCGACGTCTATTTCGTGGATTTAAGTAACACGGGGCAGAAAAACACCGAGTGTATTGGCGGCGCGCTCGTAGGAACCGACACTGCTTTATGGAGAAGAGGATACAACAAGACCGGTCGCCACACTGAAGACAGAATCCATGCGCCTCAGACCACCCCAACTCTAGAAATGCTCTCCAATCCCACCCACCAGTGGTTGCAGGACCTTGGAGACGTCAAAAATGTGCGGCATGGAAAGAATTTCGATCTGGAGCACGTCCCAACAGGCCAATGGACCATGATTCTCGTTTTGGATGACTTGGGTTCGCGCAATAATTCCATCAAGGGCCCGGGCGATGCTTCCATGTCCCTTTATGTTTATGATCGTACGCAAGCCACCCTGTTGTGGCATGACCAGGCCGAGAAACGCATGTGGGGAGGGTTGCTGGGCAACGTCATGCAAAAGGGAGAGATTAAGCAAGAAACCTGCAGGGAATTGGCCAGCTTGATGGTTTTCAAACTGCCCAAACATAAAAAGTAGAAGCACAAACTTTCAGAGAACACGGAGCAGACCATGAAAACAAAAACGATGATGCTGGCCCTTCTGCTGTGCGTTGCCGTAGCACCTGCTTGCTTTGCCAAGGACTCATATCTAGGCACCTGGAAGCTGAAAAGCGTTGAAGCTTCAATTACCGGAGCGCATCCGGTCCTCGCTCCCAACGGCTCCTTGCAGCTCGCCGTTGATGCGGCCCAGACGCCCGTGGATGTCACCACTGTCTACGAGCCTGCCGGGGACGAGAACGTCAAAGTGACCGTAAATGGCATCACGGAAAACGGCGGGGTAGTCGCTGCGCACTTCGAGTGGACCGGCAAGTTCGATGGCAAGGACTATCCCGTCAAGGGCGACCCCAAGTCCGACACGCGTTCCTACCGGGTGGTTGACGACCACACTCTCGAGTTAACCCTAAAGAAAGACGGCAAGGTAATCCCGGGCGGTCCAATCATCGTCTCGTTCCACGGCAAGAAGTGCACTGTCAAAGCCGGCGGAGTAACCGCGGTGTACCATAGGCAGTAGCGCGGAATAGCTCAGTCTCCCCATATGCGATATCCCTGCCCGTTTGTGATTCTCAAGCGGGGATAGGACCATTGCATTGGCGGCCATCGAGCCAGTTCTACTTCCCCGTATTCTAACGTGGGGCTGGACCGAGGCCAAACCGTTCGCGCATCCGTTGCCGGAGCCGTTCCCGCTCACGCGCTCTGTGAACTGCAACAGCGCAAAAGCCGGACGCACGTGTCGCTAGGTCTTGTTGGGATTATCCAAAGTTATTACGAGTTTTCCTCGTGCGTGCCCTTCTTCCAGATACCGGATAGCCTCAGGAACTTCACTCAACCTGTAACACCTGTCGATGACCGGTGTTACCTTCCCGGTCGTCAAGAGTTCGCATAGGACGCTCAAGTCCTCATTACTCGCTTTCGCAAGGAAGAATATGACCAGCTTTTGGCTCACGAAGCGCGACAACACGAGCGTTGCAATCGAACCAACCAGGGGACCGATCATCCATCGGCCGGCCGGTCCTCCGACCGGAAGATAGGTCCCCTTGGGTTTCAAGACGCGCCTGCATGCTGACAACGAATGGTTCCCAACGCCATCGAAAATCAGGTCGTAACGTTGCCTACTTTTTGTGAAATCCTCTTGCGTGTAATCAACGACCCGATCAGCGCCGATCGATCTCACCATGCCCACATTCCTCGAACTGCATACGCCCGTCACATCCGCGCCGAACGACTTGGCGATTTGGACGGCATACGTACCCACGCCCCCCGACGCGCCGTTAATCAAGACCTGCTGCCCCGCCTGAATCTGTCCCTTGTCACGTAGACCCTGCAACGCGGTGAACGCCGCGATGGGTACAGAAGCCGCTTGCTCGAATGTCACGTTCTTGGGCTTCGTCACCAATGTCGTATTGGAGGTGCACGCGTACTCGGCAAAGGCCCCACGGCAAACACCGAACACCTCATCGCCTGCCTTAAATTGCGTCACGTTCCCGCCCACCGCTTCGACCTCGCCGGCCACATCAACGCCGAGTCGCTTCTCCTTTGGCCTGCGCAGCCCCGCCATTGCCCGAAGCATGTACGGCGTGCCCCTCATGAAATGCCAATCAAGCGGATTGACGGAAGCCGCGCGCACTCTTATCAGAACTTCATTATCCTTGGGAACGGGTTTTGCAACCTCCGTGATTTGCACAACATCCGGGGGCCCGTATCTGTTATAGATTGCGGCTTTCATCGGCGTTCCTTTAATCCTGGCCATCCATACGCAACGACTCTACGCGCGTCCGAGCACGTGCGATTGCTGACCGCGGACACTCACTAAAGTTCTTT
>CAYOOS010000447.1:0-4005 GCA_964405585.1 uncultured Acidobacteriaceae bacterium
GTTGTGTTAGGCGGAAGGGAAGTAGGGGTAGCATTCCCAGATACGAAGTGGTAATGTACCGCCATCGTAACGTACCTGGAGAAGCTGTGGCGCAGTTCCCGGCGCCCGCTTGAGAATGCCTCCCAAAATCCTATTCGCGAGTTACCCAATTTCCTCCACCGAGGTGAGAAATGACAGATGAACGTTCAAAACTATTAGAAGCAGCCATATCGCAGATCGAGAAGGCGCATGGCAAGGGTTCCATCATGCGGCTGGGCAGTAAGGATGTGCTGGTGCCGGTAAACGTGATTCCATCGGGATGTTTGTCGCTGGACGCGGCTCTGGGCGTTGGCGGCTTTCCCCGGGGGCGCGTCATTGAGGTGTACGGGCCGGAATCGGGCGGCAAGACGACGCTGACGCTGCATATCATCGCGGAGGCGCAGAAATTGGGCGGGCAGGCCGCGTTCATAGATGCAGAGCACGCGCTGGATCCGAGCTACGCGCGCAAGCTGGGCGTGGATGTGGACAATTTGCTGGTGTCTCAGCCAGACAACGGCGAGCAGGCGCTGGAAATCGCGGAAACACTGATCCGTTCGGGCGGCGTGGACGTGGTTGTGGTGGACTCGGTGGCGGCGTTGGTACCGAAGGCTGAACTGGAAGGCGACATGGGCGACCCGCAAATGGGCTTGCAGGCGCGGCTGATGTCGCAGGCGCTGCGCAAATTGACGGCGATCGTCTCCAAATCGAAGACGTGCCTGATCTTCATCAACCAGATCCGCGAAAAGATTGGGGTGATGTTCGGCAATCCGGAAACGACGACAGGCGGGCGCGCGCTGAAGTTTTACGCTTCGATGCGTGTAGACATTCGCCGCATCCAGGCCATCAAGGAAGGCGACCGCGTTGTAGGTTCGCGGACGCGCGGCAAAGTGGTGAAGAACAAGGTAGCCGCGCCGTTCCGTGAGGCGGAGTTCGACATTCTCTATGGCGAAGGCATTTCGCGCGAAGGCGATCTGCTGGACCTCGGCGTGGATAAGGGCTTGATCGAAAAGTCCGGAACGTGGCTGAGCTATGGCGGCGAGAGAATGGGCCAGGGCCGCGAAAACGCTCGCGTTTTCCTGAAGGAGAACAAGGACATTCGCGACAAACTGGAAAACGCTTTGCGCAAGAAGATGGAAATTCCCTTGCCGGGGCAGACTGCAGGGGCGACGCCGGGCGCCAATGGCAGCGCAACGGTTGCCACAGACAAGGCTCCGATCAAGGTGGCCGCGGCTGCTGCGGGGGATGGCAGAGCGCGGCCAGCGCGCTGAGTAGATTTCTTTTCGAGCAACACGGAATGGGCGGGAGGAGGGCGAGTCCTCCCGCCCGTTTCTATTTTCGAGTGCGTCGCAAAATGCGACATGATCAGCCAGATCCTTTGCGTAAAGGGAAAACTTTCTCCGTTGTGGACACTCGGGCAGTAGGTCGCTGGCCAGTTGGTCAGGCGTTCAAAACAAAGCACATAGATGCGTACTGGGCCGAGTTAACTATTGTCAGGGCATCTCCCACATGCGTACACTACGTCTCAGTCTGCGAGAACTGTTCAGCTTGCGGACGTGAAGCGGGCGGCGATCCAGAGGTAAGCGGTTTATTATCAGGCATCAAAAACTCTGGCGCGGTGTTTGCTTCAGTGATGGCGGAAGTTGACCGTGACGTGCGCTTAGCGTAGATTTGGTGCACGCCGACTAGGACTACTGAGACTGACCAGGGATAAGAGTCGAATGATTCGCGACATCGGGAAAATTGTGATTGTGGCGTGCTTGGGCGTGACACTCGCCGTGCCAATGCCTGCCGCGGAGCCTACCGGCAAGGCGATTGTTAATAACACCTCGAATGCAAAATCGAAATCGAGTGTGCGCGCGCGCCACGCCGCTGCGCGTTATCGCGGCGTGCCCACGTATGCGGATTCCGTGCGCGACGATGATCCCACGTTTGATGATCCCATTGTGCGGCAAGCCGTGGTGGAGGGCCTGGGCCGCTACAACGGTTCGGTTGTCGCCGTCGACCCGAACACGGGGCGCATCCTGGCGGTTGTGAATCAGAAAATTGCCTTCAGCGACGGCTACATTCCGTGCTCGACGATCAAGCCCACGATTGCGATTGCGGCGCTGGAAGAAAATGTCATTACGAGCGACACCATGTTGAAGGTGGGCCGCCGCAAGTACATGAATTTGACGGAAGCCCTGGCTCACTCCAACAACGTATTTTTTGAGGAACTGGGCCGTCGCATGGGCTTTGACACGGTTTCCAAGTATGGACGCCTGCTCGGCCTGGGCGAACTTGCCGGATACAATCTGCCCGACGAGCATCCGGGAACATTCCCCATGCAGCCGCCGGCCTTTGGCGGAGTGGCGCGGATGTCCAGTTTCGGGGAAGGCATTCAGATTACGCCATTGCAACTGGCGGCGCTGGCGGCCGCGTTTGCCAATGGCGGCACGCTTTATTATTTGCAGTATCCGCACTCGCAGGAAGAGATCGACAATTTCGCGCCACGCGTGAAGCGCGACCTGAATATTTCCAACGTTCTCCCGGAAGTTCGCGAAGGCATGCTGGCGGCTGTGTTGTACGGCACCGGACGACTCAGCTACGACGCGGGCGGCCAGGAAACGCCGCTGGGCAAGACCGGCACGTGCGACGACCATACCACGCCATCGCGCATCGGCTGGTTCGTCAGCTATGCCGATGAAACGCATCCGAAGATCGCCCTGGCAGTGCTGCTCCGCGGGAATACGCGGCGCGTGAAGGGTCCCACGGCGGCGCAGGTGGCAGGACACATTTACCGCAGGCTGCGTGAAGAGAATTATTTTGCGAACGACGTCGCGGGAACTGCTTCCCCGGCCAATTCCATCGGCAAGTAATCAACGTAATAGAAAATTAGAGTGAATTGTGAACTGCGTCCGCGGGATGGGTATTTTTGGGCGAACCATTTCGCGGAAAGCCCCTTGGCCAATTGAGCGCACACCACGCGACATGGCGTTGACGCGCGCGGCGGTTTAGGACAAAAGGAAGGCGTACGTTATTCTGGTGTATCAGGGTGCGGGTGTTGTTGAAGCGCACCGCACAATCGCGGGAAGCATTTTGGAGGCGCAGTGAATCGAATATTTTTTATCGGGATTACAGCACTTCTTGCGGCCGGAGTTGTGGTGGATGGTTACGCCATTCGCAAGAACCGGAACGCCGAGAAAGAAACGCAGCACCAGGCGGAACTGGCGCAAGCTGAGGGAGCGCGGTTGCGCGCGGAGTGGGTTTTGCCCACGGCGAAGAGTATGCCCAGGGGAGAAAACTTCGCGGGGATGCTGCAGCAGTTCGGATTGTCCACGGAGGACGCGGCGGATGCTACGGCGGCGGCGCCGCGCGCGTTCAATTTGCGGCACGTGCGTGCCGGAAATACGATCACCGTGGGGCGCTCGGTGGAAGGGAACCTCCGCGAAATCAACTACAAGATTGATGCGGATCGCGTGTTGCGGATTGTGCCACAAGCGCCGGGCTTTGCCGCCGAAGTCCGGGAAATTCCCGTGCATGCGGAAGTCGCCGTGGTCAGCGGCAAGCTGGAAGATTCGTTGTTCAACGCCGTCGAGGATGCGGGCGAGAGCGCCGAAGTGGCCATGCGGCTGGCGCAGATTTTTGGCTATGATCTGGATTTCTACACCGATCCGCGCAAGGGCGACACGTTCCGCGTCGTTCTGGAGAAGCGCAAATATGCCAACGGAGAAATCGCGGGCTACGGCCAGATTTTCGCAGCGGAATATGTCAACGGCGGCAGGAAATATCAGGCGCTGCTCTTTCACGAGCCGGATGGGCGCCCGGCTTATTACACGGCTGACGGCAAAAGCCTTCAGAAGGCTTTTCTGAGATCGCCGCTCAAGTTCGGGGCGCCGGTGACGTCACACTTCAGCCAGTCGCGTTTTCATCCGATTCTGAAGACGTATCGTCCGCATCTTGGCACCGATTACGGCGCACCGATCGGCACGCCTGTGCAGACAATTGGAA
>CAYOOS010000448.1:0-3974 GCA_964405585.1 uncultured Acidobacteriaceae bacterium
TAGCGAAGATTGCACCCTTTCGCCGTATTCCCTGGCTTTGGCCATGGCCTTCGCTTCGTCCACGCTCAGCAATTTTCCGTCCTTCAGCAACGTTTTCCCGCCAACCACCACGGTTTCCACTTCGCTGGCCTTCAACGCATAGACCACTTGGGAATACACGTCGTACATGGGCACGGCATTCGGCACGTTCAAATTGAGCACCACCAGATCCGCTTTTTTGCCAACTTCCAGCGAGCCAATCTCCTTCTCCATATGCAGTGCGCGCGCTCCTTCAATGGTGGCCATCTCCAACGCGCCCTTCGCGCCCAGCGCCCGCGGATCCACACGCGCCGACTTCTGCAGCTTTGCGGCCAGGTCCATCTCTTCCATCATGTTCAGGTCGTTGTTGCTTCCGGCCGGGCCGTCGGTTCCCAGCCCGACGCGCATTCCGGCGGCGCGTTCGTCCACCACCGGAGCCACACCGCTGGCGAGCATCATGTTGCTCGAAGGATTGTGCACGCAGCCCACCTGATGATCCGCCAGGATCTTCATATCCGTGTAGTCCACCCAGATGCAGTGCGCCGCCAGAACGTCCGGCCCCAATAGCCCGATGCGCTCGAGGTACTGTACGGGCGTCGCGCCATTTTTCGCCAGGCTATCCATCAACTCCTTTCGCATCTCTGCCACGTGAATCAGGATGGGAGCGTTGTATTTCCGGGCCAGCCCAGCGGCATCGCGCAGCGTCTTTTCCGAGCAGGTATAAATCGAATGCGGCGCCACAGCCGCATGAATCAGCGGATCGCCTTGCCACTTCTTGATGAACTTTTCGGTGTACGCCGCCATCTCGACTTCGTTTTTGTTGTCCGGGGCAGGGAAGTCAATCCACGTTTCGCCAAGAAATCCGCGCAGTCCGGCGGCTTTGGTTTCCTCCGCGACGGCATCCTCGAAGTAATACATGTCCGCAAACGTCGTCGTGCCGCTGCGGATCATCTCCGCCATCGCCAGCCGCGTGCCCCAGCGCACATAGTCTTCCGTGACGTTACGCGCTTCGGCCGGGAAAATGTAATTGCGCAGCCAATCATCCAGCGTCACATCGTCAATCAGCCCGCGCATCAGCACCATCGGTACATGCGTGTGTCCGTTGATGAATCCCGGCAGAATCAGTTTTCCCTTCGCGTCGATAGTTTGCTTGGCGATCAGCCCTTTTGGGTACGCCATCGCCGCGCTAGGACCGAGCGCGACGATTGTGTCGCCTTTCACCGCAATGAAACCATTTTCGATGACGCGGCGATCCCCATCCATCGTGACGATCGCGCCGCCGGTAATCAGCAAATCCACCGATACTGCTTCTTTTGCCGGCGTTTGCGCATTCAGCGCTGGCGCCGCTACGAGAACGCACTGCAGGATCAAAAGGCAGAGGAGACTGGAGCAATAAAGGTATTGCGAATGACGCAAGTTCATGAACTTTCCTTCCGACAGTTGCTGCTATAAATTTGATGAATCGAACGGCTTGGGAAACAGCGTGCGCATGGGGATGGTTTCTGTTTTGCCTTTCAAATTGGAAAGAATCACCGGCACATCACCGCAGAATTCCCAGATCAACTGGCGGCAAGCGCCGCAAGGTGGTGTCAACGCATCTGTGTCTGTCACAACCGCGATCGCGTCAAAGCGCCGCTCCCCTTCGCTGATCGCTTTGAAGATCGCCACGCGTTCCGCGCACACCGTCAAGCCGTACGTGGCATTTTCCACGTTGCACCCGCCAAATACCTTCCCTGCCGTGGTGCGGAGCGCGGCTCCTACTTTGAAATTGGAAAACTTTGCATGAGCATTCTCGCGCGCCAACTTCGCCACGGAGATCAAAGCGTCATATTCGGACACGGCTTCCTCCAAATCTCATCTGACATCGCGAAAAATCATAGCGCGGAGGCGATGTCCGGAATCACGCTTCGCAACAAAGCAATGAATTGGCTCTTCACGCGTTCCGCCGTTTGCAGCACTTCGTTGTGATCGAGCGGTTGATCCAGAATCCCCGCCGCTGCATTCGTCACGCAGGAAATGCCCAGCACGCGCAACCCGGAATGGCGCGCCGCAATCACTTCCGGCACCGTGGACATCCCCACCAAATCGGCTCCGATGTTTCGCAGATAGCGAATCTCTGCAGGCGTTTCGTAGCTCGGTCCGGCCAGCGCGGCGTACACGCCCACGTCCAGATCAATCTTCAGCAGTCGCCCCTCGGCCAGCGCCAGTTCGCGAAAACGCTTGTCATAGGCCGTGCTCATGTCCGGAAAGCGCGGGCCGAAATTCTCGTCGTTGGGGCCGGAGAGTGGATTCACGCCTTGCAGGTTGATGTGATCCGAAATCACCACCAACCGGCCCTGCGTGAACTCCTTTTTGATACCGCCGGCGGCGTTCGTCAGAATGACCGCCTTCGCGCCCATCCGCGCAAATACTCGAATCGGGAAGGCCACATCCTTCACCGAGTAGCCTTCATACAAATGCACGCGGCCCTGCATCCCGGCGACTTCGGTGCCATCCACCTTGCCTATCACCAATTGCCCGGCGTGGCCGATGGCCGTCGAGCGCGGATAATCAGGAATCTTGGCGTAAGGGATTCGCGTGGCGTCGGCAAACTCGTCGGCGAACGCACCCAGTCCGGAGCCCAGCACCAGCGCAATCTTCGGGCGCAGTTTTGTTTTCTTGAGAATAAATCGCGCCGCCGTTTCGGCGCGCTCAAACTCTTCCCCAGGTTTTGCGCTCTTGCCCATAGTAAGCAGGCTCATGTGAGGATTCCCACGATGCACGCGGACATCAGATTCGCCATGGTTCCCGCAAGCATGGCTCGAATCCCGAATTTCGCCAATTGCCCGCGTTGCTCCGGTGCGAGCGCGCCAATCCCTCCGATCTGTATGCCGATGGAACTGAAATTCGCGAATCCGCACAACGCAAACGTGGCGATGGTGAACGACCGAGGGTCGAGCGTGCCTTTCAATTGCCCAAGTTTCGCGAACGCCACCACTTCATTTATCGTCATCCGCGTTCCCAGCAGGTAGCCGATCTGCGGCGCATCTTTCCAGGGCACTCCCACGAGCCATGCAATGGGCGCAAAAATCCATCCGAAGAATTGCCCCAGGCTGCTGGGGAACCACGGAAAATGATGATACGCCAACCAGCCGTGCGCGCCTCCGATCAGGTAATCCACCAGGGCCAATAACGCGATAAAGGAAATCAGCATGGCGCCCACGTTGATTGCCAGTTGCAGTCCATCCGACGTGCCGCGGGATATCGCGCCAAGAAAATTCGCCTCCTTTTCCATCTCGGGCATCTGCACGTGCCCGGCGGTCAGCGGTGTTTCCGTCTCCGGCACCAACATTTTCGCCATCAACAGCGTCCCTGGCGCGGTCATGATCACCGCCGTCAGCAAATGCTTTGCCTCCACGCCCGACGCGATATATGCCGCCATGATTCCGCCGGACACATGAGCCATGCCGCAGGTCATCACGCACATCAATTCGGATTTTGTCAGCTTGTTCAGGAAAGGGCGGATCGTCAGCGGCGCCTCCGTCTGCCCCATGAAAATGCTGGCGGCGATGTCCAGCGATTCCGCGCCGCTCGCGCCCATCACCCGCGTCATTATCCACGCAAACGCACGGATGAAAATCTGCATCACGCCAATGTGATAGAGAAACGCAAACACGGCCGCGATGAAAATGATTGCCGGCAATACCTGGAATGCGAAGATGAACCCGAATGAGGAACTTTTCATGCCCAGGCCGCCAAAAACGAACTCCGAGCCCGCAAAGGCAAAGCTCAGCAGTTTGTTCACCGTGTCGCCCAAATACTGAAAGATGGCCCGGCCCACTTCAAATTTCAGTACGAACACGCCAAACGCCAGTTGTAGCCCCAGCCCCCAGAGGATCGTTTTCAACTTGATGGATTTGCGCGCCGTGCTGAACAGATACGCCAGGCCAACCAGCACCAGCATCCCGAGCACTCCC
>CAYOOS010000449.1:0-3970 GCA_964405585.1 uncultured Acidobacteriaceae bacterium
GGAGTCGAGGCGCTGGTTGGTATCCTTCACGGTCGTCTGCAACTCGCGATACTGTTTCTTGAGGCTTTCCTGGTCGTGACGAAGGGCGTTGTAATTTCCAACCTTCCAGAGCATGCGGCTGTAGGAACCGACGGAAAAGGTGACGGCGATGACGCCGATGAGGGCCAAAACCGCAAGGCTGTAAAGCAGATAGGCGGGCACGACGAGCTTCCGGAGTTGTCCCGGCGTCGAAGCAATGTAGAACGTATAGTTCTTCCCGCTGATCACTGAGCGGCCCCCTCAGGCCTTGTTACTTTCGATTGGAGTGCGGTATAGCATTCCCTGGATTCCGCACCATACCGTGAATGTCTGGCTCGGTCTGAACCGTGAGCCTTGGTTCGTTCTAGGTAGATATTAGTTTTTGTAGGTTGCCCGCGTCAACCCTGTACTTGCAATTTTTTGGGACAGTCACAGGAAGACTGTCCACTGTCCGGAAGGACAGTCATGCGGATTGAGCCGGCAGAGCTCCGTCCGGGGTCAGCGTGAGCCGATTTGGTGGAGAAACTCGCACGTGCGAGATACAATGCGGCTCGAATCAGAAAGTTGAGGAAACAGAGGAAGTGAAGGAAGTATAAGGACAGGCGAGACAAGGAGCGGTCCAAGAGTTGGGCAGGGATGGGGCAAGACTTGCGAGGAACAAGTCCCACGGCGATGAATGAAGAGCAGGTTCTGCAAAAGATTGCTTCCGGGACGAAGCCAGGACGGCTTGCGGCGGCGGGGGTCCACCTAGGGATCGGCGATGATGCGGCACTGTTCAGACCGCATGCCGGACAGCAACTGATTCTGACATGTGATTGGTCTGTGGAGGGGACGCACTTCCTGCGCGACAAGCATCCGCCGGACGCGGTGGGCTGGAAGAGCCTGGCACGCGCCGTAAGCGACGTTGCCGCAATGGGTGGGACGCCACGGTGCTGCCTGCTGAGCCTGGCGCTGCCTGCCACACACACGGGGCGGTGGTTGACGGAGTTTCTTGGCGGGTTGCACCGCGCCTCTCGTGCATTCCACTGTGCATTGGCAGGCGGAGACACCACGCGACGCGAGCAGATCCTGATCAACATTACGGTGGTGGGGGAGATTGCGCCGGGGCAGGCATTGCAGCGCACCGGGGCGCGGGCGGGAGACTTCATTTTTGTGAGCGGAAAGCTGGGCGAGGCGGATCGCGGCTGGGAACGCCTGCAGAATGTGCGCGGCGGAGTGAAAAAGAATGACCGGCTGTTGCGCAAACATCTATTTCCGGAACCGCGACTGACGCTGGGGGCATGGTTGGCGAGAAACCGGCTGGCGACGGCGGCGATGGATATCTCCGACGGATTGTCGATTGATTTGATGAGGCTATGCAAGGCGAGCAGGGTGGGCGCGCGCGTGGAAGTAGCGTCCCTGCCGATGCTGAGAGATGTGGCAAAGCCTAAGGCTGTGCAGTTGGCGCTGCACGGCGGGGACGATTACGAATTGTTGTTTACGGTGACGCCGCGAAAGGTTCGCCAAATTCCACGCGTTTTCCGGGGATTACCACTGTGGCAGATTGGGAAGATCCTGCGGAAAGGAAAGATTGAACTGCACGCAGAGGGTGGAAGCGTGCACCGGTTGAAGCCCGGTGGTTGGGATCCCTTCCGCAAATAATCGCGCGAGGAACGCTTAGGGTGTTTGGGGAGAAGTTGCGGGTGGCGAGGTTGCAGGCGGAGCATTCGCTGGCGGCTTTTCCTTGGGCAGGCTGGGGGCTTCGTCTTCGGGCGCTGTATCCGGCACGTCCACATTGACGTGATGTTCTGTGGCCTGCTGCTCGAGCGTGACCACGTTGGCAAAATCCAAGACCGGCACGCCAGCCATGCCGTGTTCGACAAATTCCATCCAAATCGGCAGCGCCGCTTGTGCGCCGGTTTCCCGTTTCCCGAGTGAGATTTGCTTGTCGTCGAAGCCAACCCAGACGCCCGCAGTGATTTGTGGGGTAAAGCCGATAAACCACGCGTCGGTGAAATCCTGCGTGGTGCCGGTTTTGCCGCCGGCGGGGCGCCCGATGGACCGGGCCTTGATGGCGGTGCCAAATTGCACGACATCCATAAGCATGGCGGTCATGGTGCGCGCGACGTCCGGTGAGATGACGTCGTGAACTTCGGGATGCGCTTCCTCGAGGAGAGCGCCATCATAGCTGGTAACGCGGCGAATCATATGCGGATCGATGCGTATGCCGTCGTTGGGGAAAACGGTAAATGCGGAAACGTGCTCGCTGAGTTTCATGTCCGCCGCGCCGAGGGCGAGGGGTAGATACGGTGGTAACGGGGTGGTGATGCCAAAGCGTTTGGCCATATCCACGACGGAGTTGATGCCTATTTTTTCAGTTAACTTAACCGCGGGGACATTTCGTGAACCGGCCAGGGCGCGGCGAAGGGTGATCGTGCCTTCATACTTTTCGTCGTAATTGTGCGGAGAGTAGACCTGGCCGCCGCTCATGGTGGTGAATGGCGCATCAACGATAGTGTCGAAAGGCGAGGAGCCTTTTTCAACGGCAGCGGCGTAGACGTACACCTTGAAGGAGCTGCCGACCTGTCGATAGGCCTGGGTGGCGCGATTGAATTTGGAATCTTCAAAACTGTACCCGCCCACCATGGCTTTGATTTCCCCGGTAGGATTATCGATGGCGATCATGGCGGCTTGCGGGGCGGGTTGCTGTTCAAGCTGAACGCGAGCAGTGGTCTCGCGCAAATCCTGGATGGAAAGCTGGATGAGGTCGCCTACAGCGAGGATTTCGCTGGGTTTTTTGTGCCCGGTCCAAGCGATGTCTGAGGGCGATAATAACGCACGATAGGTGCCTATTTTGACGGTGGCGCTCTTGTCGTCGACGGTTAGGACCAAGCCGGTGACGTAGCTTCCCTTTTCAATGGCATGGCGCCAGTCGTCGTCCTCATAAGTATCCAGTTTGCCGAGATTGTCTTTCAGGACGTTGGGAAGCTTGCCGCGCCAGCCGTGGCGGCGGTCGTAAGTGTGCAAACCATCGCGAATGGCTTGATTGGCGGCTTTCTGCATCTGGATATTGAGCGTGGTGTAGACGCGGAGGCCGCGCTCGTGGACGGCTTCCGTTCCGTATGTGGATTCCAGGTATTTGCGAATCTCTTCAAAGAAATAAGGAGCGAGGTCGTTGCGCGGATATTGCAGGTGCAGGCCGAGTGGCGTTTTCTTCGCAGCTTCTTCTTCGGCTGCGGTGATTTTCCCTTCCTCGCGCATCTGGTGAAGGACGAGGTTGCGGCGAGAAAGGGCGCGGGCGGGGTCGACGAGCGGCGAATAGATGGGGCCACGAATCATGCCGGCGAGGAGCGCGGCTTCCTGGAGCTTGAGGTCGCTGACGGGCTTGCCAAAATAAAACTGCGAGGCGGCGGCGAAACCGTAGTTGCCGTGAGCGAGGTAGACCTGGTTGGCGTACATGGTAAAGATCTGCGGTTTGGTGTAGCGGCGCTCGATCTGCAGGCCGAGGAGAATTTCCTGGGCTTTGCGACGGAAGCTGCGGTCGCTGCGATCTAGGAAGAGGTTGCCAGCCAACTGCATGGTGATCGTGCTGGCGCCTTCGGCTTTGCGGCGCTTAATCAAATTGCGGTAAGCCGCACCGGCTACGCGGGGAAAATCGACGCCCCAGTGATCTTCAAAATGTTGATCCTCGATGGCAGTGACGGCGTTGTAGAGGACCTTTGGAATTTGCTCCCAGGTCATGAGGATGCGGCGTTGCAGGGCGAAGCTGCCGACAAGCTGGCCGTCATCGGCGTAGATTTCAGTGACCACGTTAGGGCGATAGGTTTCCAAGGCGTGAATTTCGGGGAGATCGCTTTCGTAGACGAAGAGGAGACCGGCGGCGGCGCCGAGAGCGATGGCGCAGAGGAGAAGGAAAGCGAGAGCTACGCGGTCAATTAGCTTCCAGCCGCGGAGGCGAAGGGTGATGGGAGGG
>CAYOOS010000450.1:0-3965 GCA_964405585.1 uncultured Acidobacteriaceae bacterium
CGGCCCTGTGCGCTTGGAATTCTTCGCGTTTTCTTCTGCTGTAGACACGGACTTTACTGGCAAGCTCGTGGATTTTTTTCCCGACGGTTCTGCGATCAATATTGCCGAGGGGATTCTCCGCGCGAAATATCGTGACTCCCAGGAAACTCCGTCGCTCCTGACACCGGGCAAAATCTATGCGCTTGCCGTTGATCTGTGGGCCACCAGTAATGTGTTTCGCGCGGGACATCGCATTCGATTGGAGATTTCCAGCAGTAATTTCCCGCGATTCGATCGCAACCTGAACACGGGCGAATCCGCCGCCACCTCCGCCAAATGGGCCACTGCCACCAACACCATCTTGCATGATGCTGCGCATCCTTCGGCGTTGGTACTGCCCGTGGTACCTGAACCCTAATTGAGGGCGAAAATTCGGGGCAGAAGCCAGATTCCGGAGGAAATCCGTAAGGCTGCCCCGGTTTGCCCCAACCAGTCTGTCTTCAATTGGTTACGTCCCACCCCCTGGGCATGAGCAACAATTGGTCACACGCGTACTCCATGCCGGTTGACTACCCGCTTCCTACCACACAAAATGAACAATCGGGGGAATTTTGGGCAAAACCCCGAAAACGGTTATGGCTCCAGAACCCAATGCGGTGGAACAAGCGGTAGCGCGCGCGGTGCGAGACAACCTCGAACGCATTCAGCGCACCAATGACGAATTGACCCAGGCGGTCAACGACGTCGTTGCGGCGTGCTCGAGCAGCCGCCCCACCAACGCTCTTCCGCCCATGCTGCGGGCCCAGACGGCTGCGGCGGCCCTGTCGGCTTCCCTGGAGGTATTGTCCCGATTCATCGCTGTTGTGCTGCAACCGGGGCAGCGCAGCGCATTGGAAGAGAAGATTTCGCAGGCGATTGGCATCGCGATGCCCGAAGCGCCCGCGGTCCCAGAGCGTCCGGCACCTGTTACTTCTGCTCCGCAAGCTTCCGCTCCGGCGCGAGTGGCACCCGAGGAAGAGACTGACTATGACCTGGAGCCCACGCCGCTGCCTTCGGCTCCTGTAGAATTGGAGTTGCCGGAAGTCGTGGCGGGTCGCGACGGCGAGTTCGACATCAACCAGTTGTCGACAGAGGAACAGGAATTGCACCGCCGCGCGAATCGCGTGGCCAAAGTTTCGATGCAGGATATTAAGATGTTGCGGCCCGAACTGGTGAAGCTCGGCCGCGAACACAAAGACATCTGCATCCGATTGAAAGAAGACATTGAGAAAGCCCACAGAGAATACGATCGTAGATTCAAACCCATCATGGACCATCCAGTGGATTACTTTTATCGCTGGATGGTGGAAATCCTCGCCGACGGGGATGCGTCGCTGCTCGGCGAATACCCCTACGCCACGGCCGGCAAATCGCGCTGAGCATGCCGCGATGCGAGTGATCTTCCAGCGCGCCATTGGGGTAGCTGTCTGCGCCTTGGCCATCGTATGGGCGGGCCACTACTACAGCCCAAGCGCCCAGGCCTCGACGAATTCCACTGCATCCTCTGCTGCGCCACAAGGGTCTGCGACAATCCGTAACGTTTCGACTACACCGCAAAACCCCACGCACAAGAAGAAAAAAGCTGCCAAGCCCAAGTCCCCTGCATGCAGCTCCGGGTGTAAGCCGGAGACCACCGCGCCGGGACTTGATGCCGCGACCCCCGAAGATGCGGCCGCCCAGAAGGAACTCACCGTGCTTGCCCGCGACGTTCATCACGGCACTCCGGGTTCTTACGAAAAGCTTGCCGCTTTTGCCAACAAGGATTTCGCCAGCGTTTGGGGACAACGCGCGGCGCTCGCATTGGGCTATGAAGAGTATTCCCACGCGCACGCACAACAAGCTCTCGCCTGGCTCCAGAAAGCCAAGCCGGACACGCTGCTGCGCGAATACACGCTTTTCTGGACGGCGCAGAGCGAGCACGCCCTGAATAAAAATAACGAAGCTGTGCAGGATTTCACCACACTTTTGAACGACTACCCGAACACCGCCATCAAGGAACAGGTGCTGGAAGCCTACGTGCCCGCAGCGGTACAGAGCGGTCATGCGCAAGATGGGCTGGATTCGCTGGCAGGCTATCCTGCCACATCGTCGAAGCCGGGTTTGCTGCTGGAGCGTGCGCGCGCCAATGAAGCCGCTCATCACGTTGTTGCCGCGGTTAAGGATTATCAGACGATTTATTACAAATTTCCGATGGCCGATGAAGCTCACGATGCGGGTATCGCTCTGCCGCGCCTGAACAAACAGCTTCATAGCGAATTCCCCTATGCCACGGGCGAAATGCAGGACCAGCGCGCCCAGGAATTTTATGATGCGCACAAATGGAAAGAAGCGCGCGCGGAATACGAAAAGCTCACCAGCATCTTGAAGGATCCCGGGAATCCCACGCGGCAACGCGCCTTGGTGCGCATCGCGGAATGCCGCCAACATCCAAAGCCTTCAATCAAGCTGCTCACTTCGCTGAACGTCAGTGATCCCGAAGCGGATGCCGAGCGCCTCTACACGCTTTCACAAGATTACCGCTCGGAAAAAAACGAAGGCGAGATGCTCGCTGCCATCGAAAAAATCTGGGAGAAATATCCGCAGAGCCGCTGGGCTGAAGACGCACTAATGGCCGGCGGAAATTATTACTGGGTGGAATTACAGCGAAGCAAAGCGGTGATCTACTACCAGCGAATTCTGGATGCTTTTCCCGCAGGCAAGGACGCCTACAACGCGGAATGGCGGATCGCCTGGGTGGCATATCTGGAACGCCAGCCCTTCGCGGACGACAAGATGACCGTCTTCCTGCGCAAGTATCCCGTTTCTCCTGCGGCTGTGAATGCTCTTTATTGGCTGGGCCGGGATGCGGAACGCGGAGGCAACCCGGCGCATGCGCGCGCCTATTACGCCAAGGCTATCGAGCGTTTTCCCACCAGCTATTTCGCGGAGTACGCCGGGATGCACCTGGAAAAACTCGGCCCCGGCGAGCAGGAACCCGTGGACTTCCTCGCACAGATTCCGCCCGCGCCGCCGCTGCGCGCGTTTGACGAATCTATTGGGCCGAACGTGGCCGACCGCTGGAATCGCGCGCAAGCTCTGCGCACGATCGCTTTTGATGCTTCCGCGGAGCTCGAATTGAAGGCTGCGTTTGCCGCTACCGCTTCACCGCGGTTCATTGTGGAAGCCGCGCAGGCGGCCTTCGATCAGGGTCACTTTGCCGCGGGGATGAATTACGGGCGCATGGCCATCGCGAACTTCGATGCTCGCGCTTTCAAGGATGTTCCGGTGAATGTGTGGAAAGTGCTTTTTCCGTTGCCCTACGAAGCTCCGTTGCGCCGCGAAGCCGAACACGACAATTTCGATGCCATGTTTGCCGCCGGACTGATCCGCCAGGAATCCACGTTTCAGGCGGACGCCGTGTCGCACGCCAATGCGATCGGGCTGATGCAGATTCTGCCGAAGGAAGGCCGGCGACTGGCCAAGGAGCGGAAAGTCCGCTACAACAAGACTTCGCTGTTTGATCCCAACGTGAATATCGAGTTGGGCATGGTGGATATCGCCGACCTCGTGCGGAGTACAGGCTCACCCGAATACGCCGCTGCCGCTTACAACGCCGGAGTTGAACGCCTGGCCCAATGGAAAGCGGAGCGTACTTACGAGGAGATTCCCGAGTTTGTGGAATCCATTCCGTTCACGGAGACTCGCGAGTACGTTCAGATAGTTGTGCGGAACGCCACAATGTACCGGTTGCTGTACGGCGAAACCTCGAAGACGACGGTTTCCGCCGCGATTCACTCCCGCTAGTTTCTTTGGAGTGCGGCGGCTCGCCGCCGCTTTTCCGACCCCAAGCCAACCTCCCAAACGTCGTTTCATTGCGCTTACTCCCATGCTTCCTTGAAACCTTGATCTGAGTTCGGTTTCCAAGCGGCGTGTAAATCAGGCATCCGAACCCGGGAGCGAGGAGGTTT
>CAYOOS010000451.1:0-3954 GCA_964405585.1 uncultured Acidobacteriaceae bacterium
GTCGGGTAGCTGGCGTTGTCCACCAGGATTTCCTGCGCCGTAATCGTCACGTCCACCGCATGCCGGAACGCTTCCACGTCAAACTGCCCGTTGCTCTCCAGATACTTCATCAGATTCAGCGAAGCCAGGTTGCACGCTGTGTCGTCCAGGAACATGTACTCGCTGCAAGGATTGCTCGCATTGATCCGCGCCGTGCTCTTGCAAGTGTGCCAGCGGTTTACTGTCGTGTCGTACTGCATCCCCGGATCGCCGCAACGCCAGGTGGAATTCGCGATCTTCTCCAGCAGATCCTTGGCGCGATACTTTTCGTTCGGCTGTCCATCGTTTACGTTCTTCGTCCACCAGTCGCGGTCTTCCTCCACCGCGCGCATGAATTCATCCGTCACGCGCACCGAGTGATTCGCGTTCTGGAAGAAAATCGAGCTGTAGGCTTCGCCGTCGATCGCGCTGTCGTACCCCTGCTCGATCAATACGTGCGCCTTCTTCTCTTCCTTCACCTTGCACTCGATGAATTCGACGATGTCCGGGTGGTCTACATTCAAGATCACCATCTTCGCCGCGCGCCGCGTCTTTCCGCCGCTCTTGATCACCCCCGCGAACGCGTCAAATCCCTTCATGAAGCTCACCGGCCCGGATGCAATCCCCCCACCTGACAGCGTTTCTTTGCTCCCGCGCAGCGCCGAAAAATTCGTGCCCGTTCCGGAGCCCCACTTGAAGAGCATGCCCTCCGTCCGCGTCAGCCCCATGATCGATTCCATGTTGTCCTGCACGGAGTTGATGAAGCACGCGGAGCACTGCGGCTTCGCCTGCACGCCCACGTTGAACCATACCGGCGAATTGAAGCTCATTTTCTGCTCGACCAGCAGGTGCGTCAGTTCATCCCGGAATGCATCTCGTGATGCCGTGTCCGTGAAGTACCCGCCCTCTTCGCCCCACCGAACCACTGTGTTGACCACGCGGCTGATCAGATGCCGCACGGACGTTTCCCGCTCCGGCGTGCCCACCTTCCCATGAAAGTATTTGCTGGCTACGATGTTTGTCGCCGTCTGCGACCAACTCTTCGGCACTTCCACATTTTCCTGCTTGAAGATCGTCACGCCCTTCTCGTTCCCGATCAGAGCTGTGCGCTTTTCCCATTCCACGTTGTTGAATGGAGAGGTCCTTCCGTCGGTGAAGTACCGCTCAAACCTCAAGCCGCTCTTTGTTCCCGCACGCTTCATCTCGTTCGCCGTCTCCACCGCTTTGCCATTCAATGCTGGCTTCACCGTTGCCATCCGATTTCCTCCCCGCTGCAGGTTCCCGTTTCAGCGGGGAACCCTTCTATTTTACTCCCCTGTTTGACAGGGGGTCACAAGCCACTTCCGTGGTCGCGCCTAACAATTCCAGGTTTCGTGGATGACGTTGCCTGGGAGAAACATAAAAAAGCGAATGCGCTGCCCGGTGCCGGTGCTTTCCACACGGCCGAACAGCTCACTCCGCGTATTACCGAACTGCGCGGAGCATTCACTTCGCGCTCGTTTTTTTACGGTGATCCCGGGCTGGAGCGTGGGTCGAATTGCCGGACCAAGGCAAGATCCCCGACTCTGGTCCGTCTGGCGCTTCCACGTCCCCCGAATCTGGATTTGCAGTATTGACCCGCGTGCGATGGCTGTCAAGAGAAAATCGCAAAATCTGGATAACTTTTTCTTTACGCGTCTATATCTTGTGGTGAGGTTCCTTGCGCGCCCTTCTCATTTTCTTCTTCTGCGGCCGCTTCCTTTTCTCTAAACTCTTTCCACGCAGCTCTCTATGAGATTTTTTTCAATTCTTTTCGCCGCGCTCTCTTTCGTCTCGGCTCCGTTCCGTTCCTTCGCGCAATCTTCCACAAATGCTCCTTCGCCGCCTGCCAGCGCCGAAAGAATCCCTCTTCAAGGCATTCACAACGCGGGAAAAATCTCCGATCAGCTCTTCCGCGGAGCGCAACCCGACATTTCTTCTCTGCCGCAACTCAAGACTCTCGGCATTACGACCATCGTTGACCTCCGCAGCGAAGCGCCGAGCACCCGCGAAAACGAGCGCCGTCTCGCGGAATCTGTGGGTTTGCGTTTCGTGCAAATTCCCGTCGACGGTTTCTCCACTCCTTCGTCCCCGCAACTCGCGCAGTTCTTCTTCCTCTTCCGCGAAAAGACTCCGCAAACAGTATTCGTTCACTGCGAATTTGGCGAAGACCGCACCGGCGTCTTTATCGCCTCCTATCGCATCGCTTTCCAACACTGGACCGCCGAACAGGCCCTCCGCGAAATGTACGCGTTTGGCTTCCACTATCATTGGCATCCCAACATGGAGACGTTCATCCGAGAGCTTCCCGCTCACCTGCAATCCGATCCCGTGCTCAAAGCCGCTCTCGCCGCGCCTTAGCCGTAGTATGCGCTCGCCTTCACGTCAGACCCGCTCGCGCCTTACCCCGTTTCACCTAGTACTTTCGTACCCTTCTCCTCGTAACTCCTGCTTCATACCATTCTCTGTACCCTTCCTCTACCATTTCTCTGGTGGTCGTGGATCAGAGTGTCCGCAGCATGGAGAGGACTATCTTGCAAGTCGGCCGTTATCAGGTTCTGGAGTCCATTGGCTCGGGCGCGCACAGCCGCGTTGTTCGCGGCTACGATCCCCTGATCGATCGCCCCGTGGCCATCAAACTCTTGTCCCCCGAACTCGCCCGCGGCGATGCCCGCGCGCGTTTCCTGCGCGAAGCTCGCGTGGTCGGCAAACTCTCTCATCCCTTTATCGTCACTTTGCATGACATGGGCATCGAGGAAAGCACTTCCACACCTTATCTGGTGATGGAACTGGTGGAAGGCCAGCCGCTGGAAAAGCACCTTGCCAAGGGCAGCGTGCCGTTTACCACTGCTTGCGCGTGGACGGCCGAAGTTGCTGTTGCGTTGCACGTTGCGCATCGGCGCGGCGTCATTCATGGCGACGTGAAGCCGGCGAACATTCTCATCAACGAAGAATCCCACACCAAGCTGACCGACTTCGGCATGGCGCGTTTGGCGAGCCACGAAAAAGCGGATACTTCGCTGCTCGGAACGCCTGCGTATTGGTGCCCGGAACAGATTATTGGCCGCGCTCAGGATGCGCGCTCGGACATTTTTTCGCTTGGCGCGGTGCTCTACGAAATGGTGACGGGGATTTCGCCGTTTGCCGGCGAATCGCTGCAGGCCGTCTGCAACCATGTGCTCTCGTCTTCGCCGCAACCGCCTTCAAGGAGCAATCCGTCCATTCCCGCTGAGCTGGACCAAATCGTTGCCGCATGCCTGGCGAAGGATCCCAATCACCGCATGGCGTCGGCCCAAGAGCTGGCCGAGATGCTCTATCCCCTGGCGCGCCGCAAAGCCCAGCCACAAGCCATCACGCCGCAGCCTACATTGCGCAACCGCGCCGCTCGTTTCCTCCGCTCCGCATAGATTCTAGGTCTCCCTTCTTGGGCCTCGATGAGAGGGGCAGTTCAAAGCCAAAAGTTGAGAGTTCAAAGGTACCCCCCTACCCCCGGTTTTTTCGGTACGAATTGGGGAAGCGACAGAAAACAAGGGGGTTGGCAGAAGGAGCGTACGGAAAATACGGGAAAAAGCAGTCTCCAGCCGACAGTTTACAGTCCCTTGCTGAAGAGGAAAGAGGAACAGGAGCACAGGGATCGGCGTCCGCGGAAAGCGCTCTGGGTAGACGGGTGGCGAGCATGGGAAGAGGTTCTTCCGTTCGCGGTATGCGGCAGGCTCGCTCAGGATGGGCATCCTTTGCCGGATGGCCAGTTGGAGGGCGCAGAGGGGAAGGAAAAACAAAGAGAAGGGGAAAGGCGGTTCGGGAGGCAGGCGAGGGAGAGTCTTGCAGGGGGACGCGGGCGGAGTAGTGCCGATCAATCACAACCCATGATACTACAGTATTTACCAAGTGTCAATCAGTATTTATGGGGTACTAAAT
>CAYOOS010000452.1:0-3953 GCA_964405585.1 uncultured Acidobacteriaceae bacterium
CCTTCGTGCCGACCTCGATGTAGTCCAGAATTCCCTTCATCGCTGATTCGTTGATTACCGGACCCATGTAGTTGTCTGGGTTATCACTGGGACCAATTTTAATTTTTTTCGTCCGTTCCACCAGTTTGTTCAGGAACGTGTCGTACACCTTTTCGCTGACGATCACGCGCGAGCACGCCGAGCACTTCTGTCCCTGGTAGCCAAACGCGGCCTGGGCTGTTCCTTCCACCGCTGCGTCAACGTCCGCCTCATCGTCCACGATCATGCCGTCTTTGCCGCCCATTTCCAGCACCGTGCGCTTGATCCAGATCTGCCCCGGCGAAGGCTTTGCTGCTAGTTCCGCGATGCGCAAGCCCACTTCCTTCGAGCCGGTGAACCCGACGTAGCGCGTCTTTGGATGCTGCACGATGGTGTCGCCAACCGCTGCGCCGGAGCCGGTCACGAACTGCACCGCTTGCTTGGGAATTCCCGCTTCAAACAGAATGTCCACAAACTTCGCCGCAATCGTCGGGGAATCGGAGGCAGGCTTCAGTACCACGGTGTTCCCGGTGACGAGAGACGACACCACCAATCCCGCCATGATGGCGCAAGGGAAATTCCACGGCGGAATCACCACACCCACTCCCAGTGGGATGTACGTCATGTAGTTGCGCTCGCCCTTCATGGGCGTCAGCTTCACCGGCTCGCTGAGGCGCAACATTTCGCGCCCGTAATACTCGCAAAAATCGATGGTTTCCGCGATGTCCGCTTCGGCTTCAAACCAGGTTTTGCCCACTTCGTAGCAGACCAGCGCGTCCAATTCGAATTTCCGCGAGCGGACAATGGACGCCACCTTGAATAGAAGCTTCGCGCGTTGCTGCGCCGGCACCTTCTTCCACACATCGAAATATTTGTTTGCCGCTTCAATGGCTTCGATGGCCTGTTCCTTCGAAGCATCCTGGAACACGCCAATCACTTCCGAAGGCCGCGAAGGGTTCGTGGACTTTCGCTTCCCCGTCGTGATCACTTTCTTGCCGCCAATCCACATGGGGTACTCGCGCCCAAACTCCGCCTTCACCTTCGCCAGCGCCTGTTCCATCTTTTTCTTGTTTGTCGGATTGGAAAAATCGATAAATGGCTCGTTCGTGAATGCCTTCACCTTCAATTTCGCTTTTGCTGTCGCCATGGCGTCTCTGCCTCCTGGTTTGGAACACTCAATTATAGGACCGCTTCAGCAGCACGAACAAGCAACACCCGACTACGTGGTGGGCGGTTCACGATTGCGCAATCTATCCTGAGCTGCCTACCAAGCGTGACGCGACACGGGTATTTGCGCGTAAGCAGCTAGGAGGGACTCATGGCATCCGACGGCAAAACAACCTCGACTTGATCCTCAGGCGTGCTAATTTAGGGAGTAATACTCCATCTTGCTGGGAGCGTATATGCATCCCCTGGACGAATTGCTAGAATGGCTTCCCGAAGTGGATTTCGCGGTTCTTGAGCACCGCTTTGCAAGTCACGGTCGAGATTACCTCGTACTCATCGAAGACTGTTTGAGTATGAATCCGGGGCAACACGAAATTGTATTCACGCACTGCGTCAGTGCTGGCGTCGAGACCCGCGTGGGGGATGAGGTCTGGCCTAGATCCTGGAGCGATGAGTTTACCGACTACGCTCGATGGACCAGCGCAAAGGAGCCCGACGGCTACGTCTGGGGAACAAATTGGTCGCTTGCGTATCCAGGAATCCGAGCGAATCGCGATTCGACCCAAGCCGCCGAATGGAGCAAGAGACTTGGCAAGCAAATGTTTGAGATCACGTTAGAAACAGATCGCTTTTCTTTGCGATTGATCTTTCATTCAATTCGTACTCGGAAGATCAGCGAAAAGTCCGAGACGATTTCCCGCATCATTATCCCCCTCAACCGAACGAGATAGTTGGATTTCCGGTTAGTGGGAAGTTCTCGTGTCTGCTTGAGGTTATCAACGCAGATTGAACCATTGGCCCGCTTCTAGCGGCCATCTTCCCGCCGTGGGATAATTGCCAGTCATGCCCCAATTGCTGGCTCACGTTACGTTGCTGGTTCGCGAATATGAGGAGGCGCTGGCCTTCTTTACCGAAGCACTGGGTTTTCGCGTCATTGAAGATTCGTCACTCCCCGGCGGCAAGCGCTGGCTCGTTGTCGCTCCTCCCGGCTCGAGCGGCACAAGTCTGCTTCTGGCGCAAGCGGATGGGCCCGAGCAAGTCCAACAAATCGGCAAGCAGGGCGGTGGCCGCGTTTTTCTTTTTCTTCATACCGATGATTTCTGGCGGGATTACGGGTTGATGCAAGCCTCTGACGTTAAATTTCTGGAGGCGCCCCGCCGGGAATCCTACGGCATCGTCGCCGTTTTCCTGGACCTCTACGGCAACAAGTGGGACTTGCTCCAACCGGGCGATCCGAACACTCCGCAGCGTTTGCCCCAGGAATCGCGATGACGCTTTCGCTTGTTTGGCGGGTACTTTTCTGGGGCTGGTTTGCGTCAGAAATTCTCGTCGGCATCATGACGCGCACCAAGCGCAGCGGCGGAAAAGTGCAGGACCGCGGCTCGCTGATCATTTTGTGGATCGTGATTTTCGCGTCCATTACGGCGTGCCAATGGTACAGCGAAACTCACGCGGCCAATATGTTTGGCGGCGCACACGCGCTGAAAATCGCGGCCGTGGCTGTGATGTTGGTGGCTCTCACCATCCGCTGGACCGCGATTTTCACACTGGGAAAATCGTTCAGCTCAAACGTGGCCATTCAAGATTCGCAGAAAATCGTTCGCACCGGACTCTATCGCTTCGTCCGCCATCCTTCTTATCTCGGCCTATTGCTTGCGTTTTTCGCGGTCGGCCTGCATTCCCGCAACTGGATCAGCTTCGCCATCGTGTTGATCGCTCCGACGGCAGCCCTTCTCTACCGCATTCATGTCGAGGAAGCCGCCCTGGCCCAGGCCTTCGGCGCTGATTACGCCGCATACAGCAAGACTACGAAGCGCCTCGTCCCTGGCGTGTACTGACCGGTAGAATTATTTCACTCGCAGAAGCACCACGCCATGCGCCGGCACTTCGACTTCATACTTCTCCAGCGAACCCAAATCTTTCGCGTTCCACACGTCGCGGACTTTTGCCGCACCCGTGAATCCCAGGTCGCGGAAGTTGACCTTCATCATCGCCGGGCCGGCCCACTCATCCAGGCGGTTAAATAAAGCCACGGCCTTCGAGCCATCCGCCAGCGGCTTCACCCATATTTCGTCAGGGCCTTCCGCCCAGAAGCGATCGCCCTGCTTTCCCGCTTTGTCCTGGTCAATCGCAATCACTTCGCGATTCGTCAGAATGGCCACGGTTTCCGGAGTCATCTTGCTCAGATCGTTGCCAGCCAGCAGCGGCGCCGCCAGAATCGCCCACAGGCTCATGTGCGTGCGATACTCGTCCGGCTTCATTCCGCCGTTTCCCACTTCCAGCATGTCTGGATCGTTCCAGTGGCCCGGGGCGGCATATTTCGCAAGGCCAGCTTGCCCAAAACCGATCTCCGCCATGCGGGCGTAGTTGTCGTTGATGTCGCCCGTGGTGCGCCAAAGATTTCCGCCCACTTCCGGCCCCCACTGCCACACTTTGTATAAGCCGTACTGGCAAAGGCTGAAGACGATGGGGCGCCCGGTCTTCAGCAACGCCGCGTGCATTTTTTTGTAGGCGTCCAGCATGCCCTGTCGAAATTCGGCCTTGCCGCCATTTTTGGCCAAAATCTCACCCAGGCTGCACATGTCGTATTTCAGGTAATCGATTCCCCACGCGGCATACGTCTGCGCGTCCTGCTCTTCGTGGCCATAGCTGCCCTCGAAACCCGCGCAGGTCTTTGGTCCAGGTGATGAATAGATTCCCAGTTTCAAACCTTTGGAGTGAACGTAATCGGCCAGCGCCTTCATGTCCGGAAATTTTTCGTTGGAATG
>CAYOOS010000453.1:0-3942 GCA_964405585.1 uncultured Acidobacteriaceae bacterium
CCTGGCCAAAAATACTGAAAGACTTGGCGCTTCGCTGAACGAGTGCATGAGTTGCTGGGAAGCGCTTTTGCCGAACACCGTAGCCCATCCACTCATTACAGTCGATCTGACTGGATTACTAGCCTTCTACCAGGAGCGGTACGCGGGCGCCATGTACTCGGGTTGTGGTGGCGGGTATTTATATGTAGTGTCCGAAAAGCCGGTTCCTAGCGCCTCCAATGTGAAAGTCAGAATCACATAATGAGGGATGGGGTTTGAGAACGCCAGGCCACGAGTTTTTGTGTGCGTGGAGATTTCTGCTAAAGTAAGAAGGTTGATGCGATGAGTGGAGAGGTGGCCGAGCGGTTTAAGGCGCACGCTTGGAAAGCGTGTGTAGGTTAACCCCTACCGTGGGTTCGAATCCCACCCTCTCCGCCAGAATTTTGCTGAACGGTCCGGAGACATCTTTTACAGAGCGTTTCTGAGACATCGATTGCACTTTTGGGCCAAAAGGGTTGTCCAAGGGGTGCAGAGTCTTCTCCTGAAGATCGATGTAGCCGAGATCATCGTCCGTAATGCTCACCAGCCAGATACCATCGCCGACCTCCTCTATGGCGCCGGCTTGACCGTACCCACTGGCTAAGCCGCCACTGCCGGGCATCTGTCACGAACTCGTCGCCAATAGCTCGGGGTGAATTGGGCGTCTTCAAAAGACATCTGGTTAGTGCTGAATAGGCTATCTGTGCAATCCGCCAATGCATTGAGCCCCGCCTTTTCGAGAATGTTGACAAAAGTTCCGCGCGAATCTTCGAGGATCTTGCGTGCCGTGCGGCGCCAGCCTGTCGCGCCGAACGTATCTAGACCAGAACAGGAAAGTACATCGCGTCCTAATTCTCCGTAGCGGTTGAACAATCCCCCCTGACCGCGGTAGTGTGTAGACCCACCCTTTAGGTAGATTCGGCCTTAAGGAGGGATTGAGTCATGAAGACCGCGGCTCCCATCTTGTTTGCTGGTTCACAACTCGCAGAAACCCGTCACGTATGTGCATTCTTTAACAGCGAGGAAGAAGAGTATCGCGTGCTCCTTCCGTTTATTAAGGGCGGATTCGAATGTGGTCACAAGGCTGTTCATGTCGTCAACGCGCACCAACGGAGCGAGCACATTAAGCGGCTGGTTGCGGCAGGGATCGATCCGGCGGAAGCGGAACGCACTGGCCAATTAGAGCTTCGAACCAATACTGACACTTACCTTCGCGATGGCCAATTTGACAAGGATCGAATGCTTCACGCATTCGAACAAATCGCCAGTGGCAATGCTCCTGGGGGATTTCCGCTGAGCCGTATTGTTTGCCGAATGGACTGGGCGGCTGAAGGGAGATCTTACACGAACGATCTTATTGAATTTGAATCACGCGTAAATCATGTGTGGGAGCATCACGACGACGCAGTGATTTGTACTTACCACCTCGGGCAATTTGGTGGCGACACCGTGATCGACATCATGCGCACGCATCCGATGATCATCATTGGCGGAATCCTCCAACGAAATCCATTTTTCGTACCCCCGGGCGAATTCCTTCGAGAGTTCAGCGAACGACGAACTGGGCGGAGCACATCAACGTCAGCAGGAAGCTAGCATGTCAGCCGAACCCGAGCGTTCCACCGAAGAAATTAAGCATCTTCGGCGGTGTATCAACGATTTGGTGAGCGTGATTGCCCTACCCGCCACTTGGACTGGCGGCGCACCCTCACAGATTGTCGGCAATTCGCTTGATGCTCTAGTGAGCATGCTGAGCCTCGATTTCATCTATGCGCGGCTAAGAGAGTCAACCGGCACGGTATTTACCGAAATGGTGCGAGTTGGTTCAAGCTGGGAGCCCAAGCCTCAACCGGAAGAGATCCGCGAGAAACTCCAACCATGGTTAGAAAATGATTCTGAAAAACTTCCAGTAATTGTAAGAGAGTTTTTCGGAGAGCGCGCGATTGCCCTGGTACCTTTGCAGCTTGGGATGCTTGCAGAAATCGGCGTCATCGTAGCAGGTTCTCAAAGAGCTGATTTCCCGCAACAAACCGAGAGACTCGTCTTGAACATAGCGGCGAACCAGGCTGCCATAGGCCTGCAGGAATCGGGCCTCCTGAGAACACAAAGGCAGATCGCCAGCGATCTCGATCAGCGGGTTGCGGAACGAACGCGGGAACTTGCCACAATCAATGAAGAACTGATAAGAGAAATTGGTGAACGCAAAAAGAAAGAAGAAGAGCTTCGGGTGAACGAAGAGGCATTGCGTCTAGCGCACGGACAAATTGCGCGGAGCGAGGAGCGGTGGCGGTCGGTGTTTGAGAATTCAGCTATCGGTGTTGCATTGACCGATCTGGATGGACGGTTTATTGCGGCGAACCCTGTTTTCCAGAAAATGCTGGGGTACACCGAGGAAGAACTCGAACAACTTAGGTTCCTCGACATTACCGTTGAAGAGGACCGCGAGGCTAACTGGGGGCTCGTTCAGGAACTTTTGAAGGGAAAACGCCGGCAATTTCAGATCGAGAAGCAATACCGGCGGAAGAACGGCGGCGCCGTGTGGGTGCGAAATAGCGTTTCCATGGTGACAGGCTCTGAGGGAGTGCCACAATTTTTGATGGCACTTTCCGAGGACGTCTCGGAGCAGCATGAGGCCAAACTGGCACTTGATAAGGCCCGATCCGATCTTGCGCATGTGGCTCGAGTTTCGACGCTGAGCGCATTGACAGCATCGATCGCACACGAGGTAAATCAACCATTGTCCGGCATTGTCACCAATGCCAGTACGTGCCTTCGGATGCTGGATTCCAATCCTCCGAATCTCGAAGGCGCCCGCGAAACGGCAAGGCGAACGATTCGCGATGGTAACCGCGCTTCGGAGGTGATTACACGGCTGCGAGCACTCTTCAGCAAGAAAAGCGCTTCATTTGAGCCGTTCGATTTGAATGAAGCAGCCAAGGAAGTGATTGCTCTATCCGGGGGCGAACTGCAGCGGAATAGGGTTATAGTGCAGACCGAACTTGCCAGTGAATTACCCTCTGTCTTAGGCGATCGGATTCAGATTCAGCAGGTCATTTTGAATTTAATACGAAATGCCTCGGATGCGATGAGTGCGGTGGATGATCGTCCGAGGGAATTACTCGTTGAGACGGAACGCGAGGAAAGCGGTACGGTCCGCCTCCGTGTCAAGGATACGGGAACGGGCATAAATCCCGAAATTGAAGAGAAGCTATTCGATGCCTTCCATACGACCAAGGGGGACGGCATGGGAATCGGACTTTCCGTCAGCCGCTCTATCATGGAAAGGCATCAAGGACGCCTTTGGGCTATCCGGAACGAAGGACACGGCGCCACGTTCTTATTTTCAATCCCCTGCAGTACCAATACTTAAGTCTAATAGACGTGCCACCTTTGCCGCCGCATTCTTGTGCTATGAAGTCGCGAGACGGAAGAAGTACTATGCAACGCCCGCTTGTGGCAGTTGTCGATGATGACGAATCTGTTCGTGAGTCGCTACCGGACTTACTCGGGGAGTTTGGCTTTGACTCTAAAGTGTTCCAGTCGGCAGAGGAATTCCTCGTCTCCGCTAGCGTTGGTCAAACGAAATGCCTGGTGCTAGACATCGCCATGCCGGGTATGACAGGATTTGACCTTCAACAGGAGCTAAAGGTTCGCGGGCAGAGCATTCCGATCATCTTCATAACCGCTCAAAAAGACGACACTGTTCGCACGCGAGCTTTAAAGCAAGGGGCCGTGGGATTTCTGGCGAAACCATTCAGCGACACGGCACTTCTTAGTGCGCTGAATACGGCGCTCGGGTTGCGTTAAATAACGGGGGCGGTCTTGTAGCTTGGGGAGTATAGCGAATCGGACGGAGGCACCAGGTCATGAATAGGGGTCATTGTCCATGTCGCACGCCACGTCGATTGTGTTTGTCGTAGACGA
>CAYOOS010000454.1:0-3939 GCA_964405585.1 uncultured Acidobacteriaceae bacterium
CTGGCTGGTCAAAGAAATCCCGGCGCCAGCCAGCATCTGCCGCGCCTTTTCTTGTGCCGCAAGCACTTCACTACGCTTCATCGAATCGCCTCCTGCCGCGCGTGGTTCCAGACTCCCGCGCATGAATCAAACGTCCAATCACAGCCGGGCGCACAGCCCTCGATTCTCTCCCAGCCCGCGGATATACGTGCCTGTAGCGCCGGCAGGGAAGGCACACCGCTCGAAGCGTCCGGAGCTTCCGCGCTGGCAGCGCCGGCCGCAACCGCGATCGTCAATGCCTGCTCCGGACCGCTGCCGCCTGCGATAGAAGCAATGAATCCCGCGATTGTACAATCACCCGCACCGCTAGCGTTGACAAAATTGGCGCGGAAGCAGGGTACCATGAGCTCGCGTGCGCGCCACTCAGCACCGAGCCGCCAAGCCGCAAGATCCGCAGCAACGTCGGAGGTTGCCAGGTACACGCCACGGATTCCCAATTTGATGACGACAACGGCAAACCCCATGGCAAGGAGAGTCTGCGCAAGCGATCGGACATCGTCGATGTCGCCTTCTGGCCTCGCTGGCTCTTTCAGCGTCACCCGCAATTCCTCTATGCTGGGCGCAAACACGGTGACGAAACGGGCGCAATTACGCAGCACTGTCCGCCAATCGATCGCAGCCGCGGCGGAATTGATCGTACAGAAATCCAGCGAGGTACGCAGGCCGCTGGCTTTGGCGCGTTGAAACACGGTTGCCAATTCCCTACCACTGTCGGCGGAGATAGCAGGCAGCAGCGGAGGGTAACCGAAGTGCAGCCAGCAGGCACCACGCAGGTCTTCGTCACGGATATCCTTCGAAGTGAATACGGTGTTGGCGCCCGCGCAGTGCAGGAATGCGCGGTCACAGTCTTTCGGGGCGACGACGATACTGTAACTGGTGGTCTGGCCGGATACGATCCGCACCCCAGGCTGATTCCCCAGCGTGCCAAGCCACTTGATAGCAATCTCTCCCAAGCGGTCGTCCCCCACCAAAGCGACCAGCCTGACCGGGCAACCTAGACGCCACAGCGCGGAACCCACGTTTCCGACCGGTCCACCACAGGAGAAATGAAGAGGGCCCGCCTCCACCAGCCCCCCAGGATGGGGCCAGCCACCTTTCAGAGCGGGCGTTAAATCAAGACAGAGATGACCCGCCACTACAAATGAGAGGGGAACAGACATTCATCATCACCGATGCCAACGCGGCACCATCGTACACGCAAAGACCTGCGGCGAAAAGAGACACGCGTTCACGGCGCGGACGAAGAGGAGTTTTGTTCCTCAGCGAGCGAGTTGTTTGTAACGGAAACAGCCCACCAGGTGGTCGTTCACGATGCCGGTGGCCTGCATCAAGGCGTAGCAAATCGTCGGTCCAACGAACCGAAAGCCACGCTTTGTGAGGTCTTTGCTCAGGGCAATCGAAAGAGGCGTTTCGGCAGGGAGTTTGCGATGGGTCTTCCAGGCATTCTGAATGGGAGCTCCGCCGACAAAACCCCAGATATAGCGATCGAAGCTGCCAAATTCCTTCTGCACAAGAAGAAATGCCTTGGCATTGGCGATGGTCGCTGCAATTTTCAAACGGTTGCGGACGATTCCAGGATCGGCCAGAAGCTTGCGTGTTTTCCGCGCGTCGAAGCGAGCTACCTTGGCCGCATCGAACCCCTCGAACACTTCACGATACCGCTCGCGCTTCCTTAAGATGGTGTCCCAGCTCAGGCCAGCCTGGGCGCCTTCGAGAGTCAGAAACTCGAACCACCGTCTCTCGTCGTGAACGGGCACACCCCACTCCTCATCGTGATAAGCGATGTTCAACGGGTTGGTGGCCCAGGTGCAACGCATCAGGGATATTCAGATTTAGCCGATGTGGCGCTGGAGCGCCTTGGTGATCTGGTCTTTGGGCACGGCGCCCACGATTTGCTCGACGACTTGCCCGTCCTTGAACACCAGCAGCGTTGGGATGCCACGAATGTTGAACCGGCCGGCGGAATTCATCGCTTCATCCACGTTCAACTTCGTCACCTTCAGTTTTCCGGCGTAGTCCTGGGCAATCTCCGCAACCGTCGGCGCCAGCATGTGGCACGGGCGGCACCACTCCGCCCAGAAATCCACCATGACGGGCTGAGCCTTGCTCGCCGTCAGCACCTCCGCCTCAAAATTTCCGTCGTTCACCGCAAGAATGTTTTCAGCCATAACGTTTCTATGTCCTCTAGGGGCTGCCTCGAGGCAGCCTCTAATCTTGACCTGATTAGATGTTGGAACTCCTTTTTGGTTTCGCGCTGCGCGGGCAGCCTCATATAGTTTCGCATATTCCGTGGCTGAGGTGTTCCACGAAAAATCCTTGGCCATCCCATTGAGCTGAATGCGCTTCCAGATGCCATCATCAGAGTAATGTTGCAGCGCCTGGCGAATGGTGTACAAAAGCGCCGCGCCGGAATACTCGGAGAACTTGAATCCGGTACCTGTGCCGTGTTCGAGGTCGAAGGATTCGATGGTGTCATCAAGGCCGCCCGTTGCGCGCACAATGGGAACACTGCCATAGCGCAAACTGTAAATCTGATTCAGGCCGCAGGGCTCGTAGCGCGACGGCATCAGGAACATGTCCGATCCCGCTTCCACCAGGTGAGCCAGTTTGTTGTCGTAGGCTATCTTCACGCCCACGCGGCCGGGAAAATCCTGGGCCAGCGCGCGGAAAAGCTCCTCATACTTGCGGTCTCCAGTGCCCAAAACCGCCAGTAGAATATCCTCGTGGAGCAGGTCATGTGCGATCTGGGCGATAAGGTCAAAACCCTTCTGGTCCGCAAAACGCGATACGATTCCCAGCACAGGCCGGTTCGGATTGTCGTTCAGCAGGAGGAACTCTTCCAACAGCGCTTGCTTGCAAACGCGCTTCCCCGCCATGTTCCTGGTGGAATACTTCATCGGAATCAGCGCATCCTTATCCGGGCTCCAGGTGGCATAATCCACGCCGTTTAGGATTCCCACCAGACGGTCCGCGCGGGCGCGAATCACGCCATCCAGACCAAAGCCGAATTCCGAGGTTTGAATTTCCTGCGCATATTTCGGGCTGACGGTGGTCAGATAATCCGAATAAACCAAGCCGCCCTTCAGGAAATTGACACTCCCGAAGAACTCGAGTCCGCCAGGATGGAATACGCCAGCGGGGATACTGGCTCGCTCCAAAGCGTCCTTTGGGAAAATACCGTGATATCCCATATTGTGAACGGTGAAGACGACGGGAAGGTCTTTCACCATGGGATCGTCGCCATAAGAGGAACGCAGCAGCACCGGAACCATGGCCGTCTGCCAGTCGTGGCAGTGGATGATGTCCGGAGGCCAGACGTGCTTGGCAAGTTCGATGGCGGCGCGGGATATTCGCGGCCTCGTTCGTCGTAAATGCCCTCGCGGTCAAAATAAAACGGATCGTCCAGGAAAAAGTAACGCACACCGTGGTGCAACGATCCGCTGGTAATCGAGGGGAAACGCAGCCGTCCGCCTTGGGAAATCGTCAGGCTCGGCATCACTACTGTGTTGGATTTGATTCCACGATATCGCGGCAGGAAGACGGCAATTTCATGTCCTAACTTTACCAGCGCTTTGGGCAGGGCCTCGATCACGTCGGCCAGACCCCCGGTTTTCGCGTAGGGCAGAGCTTCGGAAGCGACAAAGAGTATGCGCATGAGCAGGAGCGAAATTCCTAAACTATCGGAGGCGGGCGGAGGCGTCAAGTACGACGGGCAATTCGTTGCGCAGCTAGTAGCCTTCCTTGATAAGAGAAGCTCGAATCTTGACGTTGTTTGCGCCGGCATAGGTATGAAGTCCGATGAAGCCAATCTGGGGGGCTAGATAAAGTCTGCGAACCACCTTGAACTTGCTGTGCTTCATCTGTTGCGCGAGTACCGCGGCCCCGTAGATTTCCATACCT
>CAYOOS010000455.1:0-3915 GCA_964405585.1 uncultured Acidobacteriaceae bacterium
GCACCGCCAGGCCCATCATGGCGAAGCTCCAGATCACACCAAACGCGTAGAGGATGGCGAGGAAAGTGACCTGGCCGCGGCTAATGATGATGGTGAGGATTTGCAACGCCGCGATGATGTTAATGATGCGGTAGGAAGTGCCGAACTTGCGGTGCGGCTGGCGGAACCAGTCGGCGAGGACGCCATCTTCCGACACGCGATTGAGGACGCCGTTGGAGCCGACGATGGCGGTGTTGACCGCACCCGCAAGGATCAGGGTGCCGACTACAACCACAAAGCCATGGAAGATCAGTCGCAAGAGGAACGGGCCTTCGAGGTTCATGGCCAGGCCGCCGATGAGATTCTCCAGGAAATGTTGGCGCTGGGCGTCGGGGATGATCATCACGGCGAAGAAGGAGACCAGCGAGGTGAAGACCAGGCTGTAAATAAAAATGACGAGACCAGTTTTTTTCAGGTTGGGGAGCTTGGGATGCTCGATTTCACGATAGACCTGGGCGAGGGATTCTTCACCGCTCATGGCAAGGACGGAATGGCCCAAACCGATGAAGATGGCGAGAATGCCGGCGAAATGGGCGAACTGCATGCCGTAAAGCCAGCCCATGGCATTGGGACCCAGCCTGATGTTGTGAGGAGTCGGAAAGGGGGGCACGGCGGGGTGACGGACCAAAACGGTGTAAATACACCAGGAAATCAGAATCACCACCATAACAGTGGTGATCTGCATGATGCGCATGGCCTTCTGGCTGGACTCGTGGACGCCCTTGATGTTGTACCACCAGAAATAGGTCGTGCACATGATGGCGAAGCACGCAGCGCCGATGCCGGGGGAAATGTGCAGGCCAAGATGGATGTAATCGGAGGTTTCGTTGATGAGGCCGACGATGTACTGGCCCGCGGAGACGCCGCTGATGGGTCCGGTGAGGATGTAATCGAACATCAGGGCGGAGACGCTGAATTTGGCCAGCGTGCCGCCCATGGCCTCTTTGACGACGCGGTAGACGCCGCCGCGGACGAACATGCTGCAACTTTCGACGTAGATGGCGCGCACGGCATAGGAAAACAGCATGATGCCGAGGATGAACCAGGGAGCGGCCTTGCCGATGTAGCCTTCGGCTTCACCACCGGCGTAGTAGGCGGAGGAAGCGAGGTCGTTAAGGACGATGGCTGCGGCGCGCCAGAAGGAGATGAAGCTTAAGAGCGCGGTTGTGGCAACCAGAACACGCGGGATTCCGTTACCCAGGCGGCTCTGGGCTGCCGGGTTTTGGGGAGAGCTGCTCATTACAAAGGGTTATCGACCTGCGGAGATAATGCTCGCATCTTTTTTGAGGCAAGTCTAGTTTGGGGAGGGTTGGGGTGTTGGGGGGATTCCGAATTTAGCGAACGGCCAGTGGTGGACAGCGAGGAAATTCAGTTTATAGTCGGGGCATGAATCCCTCTTCGAGTTCCCCTCCCGTAGAGTCTCCTCGCGGGATGAGGGTAATTGGAATCTTTCTGCTTTTTGGAGCGGCGACGGCCTTTCTTGCTGGGATTTCGCTGGTCTGGCACGGCACAAGACTAGACCGCATGTGGAGTTTGAATCCGCGGGCATACAAAGAGCTGGCACGGTTTGGCAAGGCAGCGGGAATCGCGTTTCTGCCGCTTTCTGTCGCCCTTGCCCTCGCTGCTATGGGTTGGTTTAAGCGCCGACTTTGGGGATGGTGGTTAACCGTGGCTATTATCGCGATCCAGGTTTTGGGAGACCTGGTCAACATGATCCGTGGACATTTTTTTGAGGGAGGGATCGGAGTCGTGATTGCAAGTGTCTTTCTCGTTTATTTGTTGCAAGGAAAGGTGAAAAACACTTTTGTGGGAGCTACACGAGGAAAGTGAGAGATCGGACTTCGGATGGAAGCGCGGCACAGCGGGAAGAGGACTTGTCGCCCGACCTTCGAGAATTTTTGGAGGAAACCCTGTGGCATTGACGGCTGGATTTCTGGGTGGTGGTGAGTCATGATTTTGCAAGAGATAGGAATCTTCAGCGGCGGCGGATCATGAAAACAGTAGGGACCAGGTCTTGGGCGGTTTGCTGCGCCCTGTTTATGTTGGCATGCGGGTCTGCAAAGGGACAGGAAAACGCACATACGGCGCTTGCCAGAAACGCCGACTTCATTGTGGCGAACTACCGGAAGATTATTGTGTTGATGAACGGCGCAGGAGCGCTGGACCCGGGGGTGAAGGAACGCGCGTCCACTGCCGGGAAAGTGCTGTTTCAGAAGAATCAGGAGCGGCTGGAGGAAGTTGAGACGCAACTGACGGAGGGGCTTGCGGGCGGGCAAGCGGGTCTTACAGAAGAGTTTTTGAGCCGCGCGGAAAGTTATGCGGAATATCGCGACGCGGACAAATTGGCCTTCCGCGATTTGCTGGAAGGACTCGCGGCGGCGCCGGAGACTGCGGCGAATGCGAAATTACAGGCTCGAATTCGCGATGATTTGGCGGCGCTGGCACAGATACAGGCACTCTATCAGAAGGAAATCGGCGAAATCCTGGGGAACCTGCAGACGCGCGGAATGGTGGTGCACCGCGAGGCTTGGGAACGCTATGTGAGTTTTCTACAGCAGAAATATACGCGCGAGCAAATTTTGAAGGAGCTCGAAGGTGCGCTTCCGCCGGCCGAAACGCGGGGCGGGGGTGCCAAGAAGAAGACAAGCAACGGCGAGGTGTTTGGAACGGATCTGCCGCCCAAGACGCTGGTGCTGACATTTGATGACGGGCCGCACCCGCGCTACACCGATCAAATCCTGGAGATTTTGAAGAAGTATGGATTGAAAGCAGTTTTCTTCCAGGTGGGCCGCAACCTTGGACCGGAAACCACGGAGGCGGGAGCAAAGTTGACGGCGACGGCCGCGGTGAGCGCGCGCATCCTAGCGCAGGGATCGACGCTTGGAAATCACAGCTACAGCCACCCGGTGCTGCCGAAAATGACGGAAGCGGGATATACGGAAGAAATCGAAACGACCAGCGCGTTGTTGACCACCATTATGAAGGAACCGCCGGTGTTGTTCCGGCCACCCTATGGCGCGATCAACGCGGGCATCCTTTCTAAAGTGCAAGACGCAAAGATGAAGGCAATTTTGTGGAACGTGGATTCGGAGGATTGGGCGGACCCCGTGCCGAATTCGATTGCGCAGCGCGTGGTGCAGGAGGTGGAAAAACAGGGACACGGCATCATCCTGTTCCACGACATACACAAAGTGACGCTGGAAGTTTTGCCGAGTTTGATTGAGACGCTGCAGAAAGACGGCTATCAGTTTGCTTCGTGGAACGGGAGCGCGTTTGCCGTGGAAGGAATGCGCGGGTTGGACACGGCGCAAACGCAGCCGGCCCCGGCGTCGATTTACCGGGACAGTTGGGCCGCGGTGATTGGCGTAGATACGTACCAGACGTGGCCGAAGCTGAGTTACGCGGCGAATGATGCGCAAGCCGTGCGCGACCTCTTGATCAAGAAATATAATTTCAAACCGGAGCATACGTTTTTGTTGTTGGACAAGGAAGCGACGCGGCAAAACATTCTGTCGCTCTTGGGAGACAAGCTGGGGAATCCCGATCTGGTGAAGCGCGAGGATCGCGTGTTTGTGTTTTTTGCGGGGCATGGAGCCACGCGGCACCTGGCTTCTGGGCGGGACCTGGGCTACATCATTCCCGTGGACGCGGACTTGACGAATTACGAGGGCCAAGCAATTTCGATGACGAATTTTCAGGACATTGCGGAGGCTATTCCCGCGAAGCACGTGCTTTTCGTGATGGATTCATGCTACAGCGGGCTGGCGTTGACGCGAGGCGGGGGAACATTGGGTCTGGGCAATTACCTGCTGGAAATTTCACGGCGGACGGCGCGGCAAATGTTCACCGCGGGCGGAGCGGACCAGCAAGTGGCGG
>CAYOOS010000456.1:0-3882 GCA_964405585.1 uncultured Acidobacteriaceae bacterium
CGGCGCGCGCTGCTTCCACTGTGGCGTTTAGTGCCAGCAGGTCTGTCTTTTGCGCAATCGAGGTAATCACCTTGATCACCTGACCGATCTCCGCGCTGGACTCGCCAAGCTTGGCCACGATCGCATTCGTCTCTGTCGCTGTCTTCATCGCGTTTTCCGCAACCCTCGCCGCCTCCGTGGCATTCTTGGCGATCTCCTGGATGCTCGCGCTCATCTCTTCCGTGGCGCTGGCCACTGTCTGCAGTCCGCGATTCACCTCTTCCGTGGCCGCCGATACGGTATTCGCCTGCGCCGATGTCTCCTCCGAATTCGCGCTGATCTGCTGGCTTACCGCGGAAAACTCCTCGCTCGCGCTCGCCACATTCTGCGCATTTTCGGAAATCGATTGAATCAAGCCTCGCAGACTCGTCTGCATCCGGTTGATTGCACCCGTCAAATCACCCAGTTCATCCTGGCTCGTCACTTTCCCCTCATCCACCGTCAAATCTCCTGAAGCAATCGCTTCCGCCTGGTGCAGTACCGATTTCGTCGTGCTGGAAATCTTGCGGCTTAGAAATATCGCGACGGTTACGCCGATCGCGAGTGCAAGCACGGTGGTAACCAGCATCGTCAAAACCATGCCATTTGTATCGGACTTCAACTGCTCCTCGTCGTTCTTCAGCAATTTCTCCTGTGAGGCAACCATCTCTTCCAGTTGATTTATGATCGCGTTGTTTTCTTGTATCGCCTTCTGATCAATGACGGCGCCACCTTTCTCCATGCCGTCCTTTCCACCGCTTTCCGCCACATTCATCCCTTCTTCAAAATCCTGCAACAGTCCGGGGACGAGTTCTTTGATCCGGGCCAACCGGTCACGGTTCTCCTGGAGCGACCATCGAGGAGCAAGCCCATCCAACTGTGCAAGGTCCTTCTTGACGAGTTCGGCTTGCTCGAAATACAGACCCTGTGCGGACTTGAATTTTTCTTTATTGCTCGCAGACAGCACTGCCTGGCGAGCCTTGCTGCCCGTCTGATTCAGCTCTCTTTGCAATTCCTTCGAAGCGATGATGGTTGGGGTGCGCATGCTCGCGATGCGCTCCTGCACCAACTGTACTTCCGCGGCTTTCTGGTAGGCCAGCAACGTACTTATCACCATAAGCAGCAGTAATGCGCCAAAACCTAACCCTAGTTTCGCTCCGACTTTCAGCTTCATATTTCCTTCTCCTCTGCCTTCGGAACCTCGTGGTTAAGATCTTTCCCTTACGGGGAGAGCGCCTTCTCCTGCTGTTCTGCTGGACTAGGCTTGCCGGCGAGAACAATTTCTTCCGGCAGTTGTATGACCCTCTCCGTGTCCAGCACTAGAAGCAAATGCTCTTCCAACTTGCAGACATGCGAGGTCACCGCTCGCACTGCCGCCTTCAGCGTTTCCGTCGGCCTCTCGAAAAGATCCGCATCCACGTCCAGCACTCCTCCGATCTTGTCCACAAGCAGATTGATAGGGCCTTCGCTCGTGCGTACCACCACCATCATGTGCTGCCCGCTAGCTTCCCCCGCCGATAGCTCCAGCCGCGTTTTCAAATCGATGGTCGTCAGGATTTGTCCCCGTAAATTGATAATTCCTGGTAGCACCAAGGACGACAGCGGTATCGGCGTAATGTGCTGGTACTCCAGCACCTCCTGCACCTTCCCAATCGGCACGCCAAAACAGATCCCGTTCAGGTAAAACGTCGCGTATCTCTGCGTCACCGCCATGTCAGCTTCCCAATCCAGCCCCAACTAGGCCTTCCGGCTCGTTTATCAACTTGGGCACTTTCGCCAACAAGGTTTCCAGATTCAACAATTCCGTCACTCTTTCCTGTACCACCAGCGATCCTCGTACTCCGTCTCGCGTCGGCGGTGTGAGCTTATCGATCTCCACTTTCACAATGCCGAGTATTTGCTGCACTTCCAGGATCATGTGCTCGGCATTGCTCGAACGCACCACCACGGCGCTGAACTTTCCCGGCCCTTCCGCCGCTTGCCTCCCCTTTTCGGTGCGCGGCACGGCGCGCCTTTCCTCCAGCAAGTCGTGGAGATGCACCAGGCGCAGGATGTCCCCGCGATATTGCACCACATCTTGTCCACCCATTCGCTCCACTGCGCTCGCTTCAAACTCCTCCAGTCGCTGTACACAATCCAGCGGCATCGCCATCCGTTCGCCGTCCGCTCCTCCTAGCAATAGGAGTGTCAGCTTCTCCCGCCTACGCCCCTCTACGGCCGCTTCGTTCTGCAATTGCTGGTTTGCAACCACGCCAGCCCGTCGCGCCAATGCTGGAACGTCCAGAATTAATGCCACTCTTCCGTCGCCAAGCACGGCCGCACCGGAATACAACGCAATGCTTTTGAATCTTTTGTCCAGAGGCTTAATCACAATCTCTTCGGTATTCCGGATGTCATCCACACGCAAGGCGATCTGCCGGCCTTCCGTGCGCACCACCACCAGTTTCACGATCGCCGCGCCGTCCGCCGGCACGTTGTTCAGTTTCAATTCTTCGCGCAAGCTCATCAGGGGCAAAACCGTTCCGCGGAATCGGAACACCGATACCTTGTCGATGCATTCGATGTACTTCGAGGACTCCGCTTCGTCGATGGCGATCATTTCGACCAGCGCGGCCTGCGGAATTGCAAAAACCGATTCTCCGCTCACCACCGTCAGCGCCGGAATCGTCGCCAGTGTCAGCGGAATTTCCAGCCATACGATCGTGCCTTTGCTCTCCGTACTTTCGATTTTCGCGGTTCCCCCGATGCGCTCGATGTTGGTCTTCACCACATCCATTCCCACGCCCCGCCCGGAGACGTTCGTCACTTTCTCCGCCGTGGACAGCCCGGGCTGGAACACCAGACTCAGAATCTCCCTCTGCGTCATCTTCTCCGCTTGCCCGGGATTGATCAGCCCCTTCCCCAGTGCCTTCTGCTTCACGCGTTCCGCGTTAATTCCCGCGCCATCGTCCGCAATCTCCAGATGGAAATTGCCACCTTCATGAAACGCGCGTACACGTACCGTGCCCTCTTCGGATTTTCCGCACTTCTTTCTGTCTTCCGGACCCTCAATACCGTGATCCAGCGAATTGCGCAGGATGTGTGTCACCGGGTCCTTAATCGCCTCCAGGAGGGTTTTGTCGAGTTCCGTCTCTCCACCGTGGGTCTCCAGCCTCACTTTTTTCCCGAGATCCTTCGAGACATCCCGGACGATTCTCGGCAATTTATCGAACAATTGGCTCACGGGCTGCATGCGTGTCTTCATCACGTTCTTCCGCAGTTCGGAAGTGATGTAGTTCAACCCGTGCACCGAAGCATTCAGGTTTCGCTCATTGGAATTGGCGGCAATCTGCAGTAATCGGTTTCGCAGCAGCACCAGTTCGCTCACCAGATTCATCTGTTTTTCCAACAGATGCACATCCACGCGGATGCTGCCCTCCTGTTTTTCGATCACTGGCTTGGCTGCAAGCGCCTCCTCGATATCCCGCTCCGTCATCTTCCCAAGCGCCACCAGAATTTCCCCCAGGCGTCGCCGGTCGCCGCCTTCCTGCATTTCCAAAGCAAGGAAAACATCTTCGGCGCGCACTCGTCCACGGCTTACCAGCGCTCCGCCGATTCGCCCGGCAATCACCTCATGCTTTTTGCGTTTGCTTGTGGAGCCTTTTGTTGGCCCTTCCAGATGTGGCTCAATGGACTCCTGTGCGCGTGCTGGCCGAGAACTATGTTCCCCTGCCGGGCCCGGTTTCTTTTCCTCGCCTTTTTCCCCTTCATCTCTTAGCTCTTTTGCTTTGGTCTTTTCCGTTTTTTCATCTGCCTCGCCCAGCCCTGCCGCTGTGGCCACCTTCTTCTCCACTTCGGGCGCCGCCCCTTTACGCGCTTTCTGCA
>CAYOOS010000457.1:0-3368 GCA_964405585.1 uncultured Acidobacteriaceae bacterium
AGCATCTGGACGCTTCCGAATCTAAATGAATGGACCCTCATCATCAACAAGCAGACAGGTCAATTCCATCTCGATTACGATGCTTCCCTCGATTTTGGCCGAACGAAGATGAATTTGAATACTCTGACCGCGCCAGTGGAGACATTCAAGATTGAATTGCGATCCGATGGCGGCAACAAAGGAACGCTAGCGCTACTTTGGGAGACGACGGAAGCATCGATTCCTTTTTCAGTGTCTCCATAATCCGGGAAAGGCAATCGAGGGCGACGCCGCACTGCGCCTCGCCCTGCGATACCTGCATCAGATTAGCGGCCCACAGCGGCATCTCGGATGGACGACCGGCCCGCTGTCACTTTCCATAAAACGCGAATCTGGGTACACGCGAGTTCGATTGCGTTCGCGCGGAGCCATCATTTATATCTTGGTCCGGTCTCGCGATCCCGGATCCCGCAGGGTTCATGAGCACTTGTCTGGGGACCTCGCCGTTCCTGTACGGACTTACATGGAGCACCGATTGCTTCCCCTGATCCTGCGCGAGTACCAATTGTTCCGGCACCTTCTTGGGTGCATCCTCTCGTGCGAGAGCAGTTCCTGACACTGCGCCGCTCACAACCAACACGGCGGTCACTACGATCATCCGTATAGCATCGATTGGCTTTAACATGCTTACCTCCTTGGGGCTCTTCTAGAGCGTCTAAACCTGTTCCAGGACAAGCGCTCGGCCGCATTGTCAATTTCAAGGCTACGCGGATTTTCTAAGAGAGGCATAAATCAATTCTTACGATTAGGATAAACAATTTCAAGGATGTCAGCACGGCGCACTGCCCCTGTAATTAATTGATGGGAAATGGGATATCGCGTCTTGAGGTTGCGCGTCGGCCGGGCCGTTGCGCCTCCGATCATACCTTCAAGGTCTGTTTCTTAAAGATTATCGCAGCAGGCAAAAATGGCATTTGTGCGGAGGCAAATCAGGTCGGGTATTTCTTTGCTTTGGAGATGCTGAGACCCGAACCCAGCAGCGGCAGCCAGCACTCGTCGGCTCGCGGAAGAATTTTGATTTAGCTCTCAAGACACATTGTTCGCAAAAAGTTGCCGTGTGCGGTCCATCAGAAAATCTGCAAGAAACCTTTGTTGCCTGCGCCCGCTGCCAACACCGGGAGGGACGAGCTATCGGTGCTATCGTTGCCGAGTTGGCCGGTAGCGTTGGATCCCCAGCACCAAACGGCCCCTGCGTTCGTCAACGCGCACGTGTGTTGGTAGCCTGCGGCAATTGCGGCCACACCGCCCGACAGCCCCGAGACTGGCAATGCTATGGTGACACTAGAGGTGCTGCCGTCGCCGAGTTCACCCTCGGCGTTGTCCCCCCAGCAGAATGGCTCCCCGCCGCTGGTTACAGCACAGGTGTGGAACTGTCCGGCCGAAATTGCTGCCACGCCGCTAATCGGTGCGGTTCCGGCCGGGTTCAACACTTGCACCGGGATATTGGATTGCGACAACGTACCGCTGCCAGGCTGGTTTGTGCCGTCGGTTCCCCAGCAAAAGGCCGATCCGCCGCTCGTCAAGGCACATGTATGCTCAAAACCGGCGGAGATTGCAACCACACCGCTAATCGGTGCGCTCCCGGTCGGGTCCAAAACTGCGGCTGGGGTGGCAGAGTTGGTGGCGTAGCCGTTGCCTAGCTGACCTGAGTCGCCCTCCCCCCAACAGAGCGCTGCACCCGTGGTCGTCACTGCGCATGTGAAGTGGGAGCCTGCGGCAATTGCGACCGCGCCCAGCGATAGTCCCGAAACCGGCACCGGAATGCTGGTCCCTGTGTAGGTTCCGTTGCCGAGCTCACCAACGGTATTGTCGCCCCAGCACAGTGCCGCACCGGCGCTGGTCACGGCGCAAGTGTGGTACTGGCCCGCGGAAATCGCGACCGCGCCGCTAAGCGGAGCGGTCCCGGACGAGTCCAGGACTTGCACCGGAATGCTGGATTGGGTCAAGGTGCCATTGCCAAGCTGGCCGGTGGCGTTGTAGCCCCAGCACCAAACAGCGCCGGCCGTGGTCAAGGCGCAGGTGTGTTCGTATCCTGCGGAAATTGCGGCCACGCCGCTGGACAGCCCGGTTACATTCACTGGTGTGTTCGAGTTGAGGGTATTCGCGTCGCCGAGTTGGCCGTATTCGTTTGCACCCCAGCAAAGAACTCCCCCGGCACTTGTAACAACACAGCTATGCGCCTGGCCTGCCGCTACTGTTCCGCCACAGGTCACCAGAATGCTCGTTATATTCGAATTGGCGATTCCGCTGCCGCCGGTCACGACGCAGTTCTGCGATGGACTAGAAGGCTGTGTTAAGACCGTGACGCTATAACTGCTGCCACTGGCGATGGGCGTGGTAAACGTGAAGCCCCCGTTTGCGCTGACCGGAAGATTGTTGCCGCTATTGTTCTGCAATACGAGACCGACGCCGGACAAACCGGAAACCGTGCCCCCAATCGCGTAAGTAACGGTGGTGGTGATGCAAACCACCTGAACATACGCAACGTTGCCGAGGACGTCCGCTGCATAACCATTTGTCACCCCGCAGATTTGCGCCGGGCTGGATGGCTGGGTAAGCACCGTAACGTTAAAAGAGCTGCCCCGGGACACCGGCGAGCTGAACGTGAAGCTCCCATTTCCGCTGATCGACAAGTTATTGCCGCCATTATCCTGCAATACAAGTCCCGTTCCCGAAAGACCCGAAACCGTGCCACCGATGGAGAATGAGCTGTCGTTGCAGGTGATCTGGACATACGTAATCGTGCCATTTACCGTACCGCTGGCGCCGTATGTTACCGCGCAGGTCTGCGCCGGATTGGAAGGCTGCGTAAGAACCGTGACCGAATAAGTCAAACCACTGGCGATCGGCGTGGCGAACGTGAAGGTTCCACTTGTGGTGACCGGGAGGTTGTCACCGCCATTGTCTTGCAGTACCAAACCTGTGCCGGACAGGCCCGAAACCGTGCCGCCGATGGAGTAGGTCGTCACGGTCGAAGTCGAGCCACCACAGGAAACGACAAGGAACGAAACCACAACTGTCAGTACCATCAGGAACCACTTCATCTTCGTCCTTGCCTCCATCCTGAATCTCCATTTCTCGCCTATGGATTCGCACACTTGCCGCAGTTGCTCAACCCATGTTCTGTCGAGCAGCCTTAAGAACCGATCCGGAAGTCCCGACTTAGATCTCCGGCCCGCGCAACGCAACAGGCACTGTAGACCGAGCGCCGCCGGAGATCAATCGGCGCGGACTAATTTTTTAAGCCTCGCCATGGATCGCTCACGTCTTCCTCGACGAGCCTGCCGAGACCCACGCGCTGATCCGACTCGCGAGTCAGGATTAGAATC
>CAYOOS010000457.1:3378-3878 GCA_964405585.1 uncultured Acidobacteriaceae bacterium
CGGTGCCCTCTGGAAATTCGGCATTCAAGGAAGCTCTTAAGACGACCTGAAAAGGCTGATATTGTATCTCGCCCCAGGGGCGCACACCTCAAGACCCACCGCATCCAAACGCGAATAGATACAGATGACGATCGACGTTGAAAGGTTTGATAAAAAAGTTCACGTATCGTCTCCTGGGGCGCCTACAGCATGCATCAGAGCGCAAGTTGAGAAATCCGTCCCAATGGATTTCAAGATTACGCCGTGCACTGTCGCAATCGCAGCGATTTCTCGACACCGATGCACCGCAAACTTCACTTTAACATTGCCACCAGCTGCGGCGGGCAAAGTTGACAAAGATGCAGCCAAGGTCGGGCTAGAAGCAACGGTGTACCATCTGTCCTCGGATACTTTGACTCCCAGCCTTTCCGCGCTTACACTCACGATAATGGGATCATTTCCACGATACCCGCGATCGTCGGGTTCCCGCATCAGTTGGGGCGGGATGCTGACGCCTGCCA